>NZ_NOLK01000017.1:0-82512 GCF_002245985.1 Nostoc sp. 'Peltigera membranacea cyanobiont' 232 | reverse complement strand
GCGCGGTGGAACCACACTGAACCCTTCCCGAACTCAGAGGTGAAACGCTGTTGCGGCAACGATAGTTTAGGGGTAGCCCTACGCAAAAATAGCTCGGTGCCAGGCATATTTATACAAACTAAAAGCCCCAAGCTCACATCAATGCTTGCGGCTTTTTTTTGGATAATTATCTTACCAAAGAAGGTTTATTCTCGTGGTAAGTATAAACGCCGAGCTAAAAGGTTAACCATAAAGTTAAGTACACTCCGATGTCTTGAGTGTTCAACTTGGCAAATTTTCTTAACTTGGTCATTGACAGACTCTAATTACAGCCCGCTTGCGGAGTAAAATTTTATCCATCAAGGGAAGCAACTTATTTTTCATAAGTAATGATAACCTACGGCATACTTTTGCTACAGAGCGAGTGGGGCTAATGGGAATTGAAGAACTCAGGACGCTTATGGGACATGAAAGCATTCAAACCACATTACGGTATCAGAAAGTAACGTCTCAACGTGCCGAAGAAGTAGCACAATTGGCGTTAAAAAAGTTACCAAATTGCTCTGAGTAATTTCAGTATATAGCTTGATTATGTAGCAATAAAAAATACTTTTTTCCAAAATATTATCAAGGTGCAGGGAATACATACTACTCTGCACCAAGAAACTAAGGGTAATCAGCAACTCTTGGGTACTTTAGAAAAACAAGTGGTTAAGATGCTTTCTGGGCAAGGCTTTCAGTCTTAGCATACAATTTTCCCGTTTTGGCACAGTAATGCCTACGTCTTCACTATTGTTTAGAGAAATATCATATCCTGCTTCATGATTACTTGAATTAGATGTCGTTACTTATACCATTGTAGTAGCAGCTTAAAAGATTGATATTAGAGAAGTAGTTTAAAAATATAGCTTATCTGTCTACTACATGAATAAAAAATGGGCTGCTAAAAGACTTACAATCAATTTGACATCAAGCGAAGCACAAAAGTTAGAACAATACTGTTTAATGACAGGGAGACCAGCAACCGATGTAATTCGGGAGTTAGTTCGCTCTCTTTCTACTCAAGAGGAAAAAGTTTCTTAAACTTAGTAAATCGTACTGAACAAAACCATGATAAGTACATCTCTTGAAAGTGAAATATAGTGTTTCACCATTATTGTCCTGAGAACAGTGCTATTGGTAGCAGATGAACAAAATTTAAATGTAATGCTGCTAATTTAGCCATACCCAATATGGATGGTTTTGATCTGATAGTTTGCCTACATACGAATCCGCAAATTCGTTATGTTTTTATCATCATTGCCAGCGTATTCAAGGAAAATAAGTAGCGGAGTTTAAAGGCAGGGAATAGCATTCCTGCCCAAACACCTCTAGTTAGACGAACTACTCTATAGACCAATACGCTTGTGTTAAGCTTAAAACTCTTTGTGCAAAGTCTAATTTTGTTAACGTAGATGGCGGAGTGGCTTGCAGCCGGCTACCGCAGAGGCCCAGAGAAGTCTAGTCTGTTGAGCGGGTTCCCCGACTTGTTAGCGCAGCATCTCCGACAGGAGAATCAACTGGCGCAATACAGAGAGAAGAAAAAAATGCTTACTTAACTTATTTATTTACATCTATTATCCTACAATCAGTGATGGCTTTGCCAAAACCTACCTTTTAGATTCAATATCTAAGAGGAAATCCGATCGCCCAGAATATTATCAGAGAGTGCGTTAGCGTAGCTTACCGTAGGTAGGTAGGTAGGTATGTTTGTTCTTAATTGCGACGGAAATTTCTCTTACGTTGTTTGTGCCTTGCAACTTCTTTGCGCTTGTGTTTTTCCAAAGGCGTTTCAAAGTGACGATGCTTTCTCATGTCTGGAAAAATACCTGCTTTGGAAACTTCCCTCTTAAATCGACGTAAGGCTGACTCAATTCCTTCATTTTCGCCCACAAATACTTGGGTCATTTCATCTCCTACTTAATTGGTACTGGGCAATTTCAAGCTATCCAGTAGACCGGAGCGCAAAAAGGGCAGATAATGATTCTGCCCTTAAGACGTTAAAACTTAATTTTTGATCTTAAAGCTTAAGCTTAGTAGCGTCCTCGGTTGTATCCACCACCGCCGCCACCGCGACGATCGCCACCACCACCACCAAAGGAACCACTTCCACTTCTATCTTCCTTCGGTTTGGCCTTGTTCACTTTGAGATCGCGTCCCATCCACTCAGCACCATCAAGAGCTTCAATGGCAGCTGTTTCTTCAGCTTCTGTACCCATCTCTACGAAAGCAAAGCCGCGTGGACGACCTGTTTCACGGTCAGTAGGCAACTGAACCCGTTTTACGGAACCATGTTCTGCAAAAACTGTGGTGAGGTCTTCTTGTGTAACCTCGTAGGATAGATTACCTACATAAATTGACATGCGTTATCTCCAAAATCATAGGTGTGTAGAGATTTAGATTTCGGAGACAAGCTTGTTAAGACCAAAAGGGAAAAGCCTGTCAATACTAAAAACAAACGCTGTAACCGAATTTTATTCTCACCTAATTACCTTAGCACATCATTCAGTTCTTACCCATTGTAAAAAAGGAAGTACTAAGAGTCAGCGATCGCTATTAGGCTTCTCAAACATCCTCTAAGTCTTAGATTTATGGGTGAACTCCGATATTGGGTAGCAGAAATTGCCCAAATAATTGCAAAATAAATGCAGTTCGTCACTGTAACTACCTGAAAATGCCGACTATACTTGCTGACGCACAAAATTTACTTTCTGACCTGATCGCCCGCTATTCAGAGCGTGTAGATTATCTGATGATCCGCCTTGAAGAAGCAGAGGGGACTGATATCTTGTTGCGTGGCGACAAGCTAGAAACCCTCAGTGAAGGCATCTCCATTGGTGGTCATATTCGCGCTTGTTATAAAGGTGGATGGGGGTTGAGCTGCTTTAACCAACTAGGAACAATTCAAGATCGGATAGAAGAAGCGATCGCTGCGGCGCTAATGGTTGGTGATGAAGAAACTTTACTTGCACCCATTGACCCAGTGCAAGCAATATGCATTCTACCTCTAAAAGGCAGCGACCCCAGAAAAATCACACTCTCAAAGAAAAAACAATTATGCGATCGCTATACTGAATTGCTCAAAAGCGTTGATGACCGCATTACCACGACCTCGGTGCGTTACGGTGACAGCGCCCAAAAAGTGATCGTCGCTACCTCAGAAGGTACTTTGATTGAGCAATCTTGGGTGGATATGGAAATGCGCTTTGCCGCCACCGCCAGAAATGGCGAAACTGTACAAACTGGACGGGAAACTACTGGCTCTCGCAGAGCTTACGAAGATTTAACTGATTTGGATGAACAAGTAAAAGGTGCGGCTCAAAGAGCGATCGCAGCTTTATCCCTGCCATCGGTCAAAGGTAATACTTATACCGTAGTCATCGATCCAATTCTCACGGGTTTGTTTGTCCACGAAGCTTTTGGACATCTTTCTGAAGCTGATATGGCTTATGAAAACCCCGATCTGCTAGAAGTGATGACCATCGGACGGCAATTTGGCCCAGAAGAACTCCAAATTTTTGATGGTGCGGCCCCAGAGGGACATCGCGGCAGCTATTTTTACGACGATGAAGGCACGCCTGCTACAACTACTCAACTAATTAAAGATGGAGTTTTAGTTGGACGTTTACATTCTCGTGAAACTGCTGGCAAATTAGAGGAAGCGCCTACTGGTAACGCCAGATGTCTTAATTATCACTTTAATCCTATTGTACGGATGACAAATACCTGGATTGAACGGGGTAAAACGCCAGTCAAAGACTTATTCACTGATATCAAAGAAGGAGTTTATGCCCGTAATTGGTTAGGTGGAATGACGAATGGGGAAATGTTTACCTTTAGTGCTGGGGAAGCCTGGATGATTAGGAACGGCAAAATTGCTGAACCTGTGCGGGATGTAACGCTTTCAGGAAATGTATTCCAAACTTTAGCGGATATTGAGGCAATTGGTGATGATTTTTACTGGGATGAATCTGGGGGTTGTGGTAAAGGAGGGCAAAATGGTTTGTCAGTAGGTTGTGGTGGCCCTAGTCTCCGAATTCAAGATGTAGTGGTTGGTGGAGAAACGTGAACTACGCGTACCATAATTTTGACTCCGGGTTAACTCAAGTTTAAATTGATGCAGGTTCGTAGTAAGGACTAAAGTGCTTACTACAAACTCTCAATACTAGTTTGATAGACTAATATTTTCACCAGAAAATGCCTTAATTGAAATCAATTTGCCAACCAGAAAGCCACGTTACTTACGTAGGTTTTAATATCTTCATAAGGCACGTGGCTCTTTTTTTATGTTCACCAATATCAACTAAACCACACATCTAACAGTCCATATCCTGACGATCGCGTGTTGTCAAAATGCCGCCACCGCGTTGCAGAAAAGCATTAACTCCGGCAATATCTTTTTCGCTTAAACCGTTATCCACCTCCAAGCCAAATAGCCAAAGTTCATCAAAATCTGATTTTCGAGACTACTTAGAACTGGATCGCTACCAACTGCATCTGAATTATAGCGATCGCTTTGCACTAATTTTGCACTAATGCTTAAATTTTTCCATCCCTAAACATCCCTCCCAAGGATGAAAGTAACTCACAACTCTAGGTAGTAGCGCTAGAAGTCGAAGATGGCTAATGTAGATAAGAGTGATTTAGTATTCACTCTAATTTAATTCACCATATCAATCCTCACGTGGCGCGTGCTGGGGATTTGCTGCCTGTCTGGATAATCTTGATAGCCTCAATTAAATGTTCCTTAGCAAGCAGAGCGACAGATTATGAAAGCAGATCAATTTCTGAAAAACTATGCCGCAGGTGTTAGAGACTTTACTGGTGTCAATTTGAGCGAGGTAAACTTAAGGGAAGCTAATCTCAGTGACGTAATTTTAGATAGAGCAATTTTAGATGGAGCTAATCTGAGTCACGCTAATTTAGCCCACGCCAGTTTGATTGAGGCTGACTTAAATGGAGCAGATTTGAGCAATGCTAACCTCATTGGTAGCAACTTAAGCGGAGCTATCTTGGATGGAGCTATCTTGGATGGAGCAGCAATGGAAGGAGCTAATTTGAGTCAAGCTGATTTGACAGTTGCTAAGTTGATCGAAACTAATTTGACTGAAGCAGATTTGCAGGAAGCAAATTTAATTGCGGCGAATTTAGATGGAGCCGATTTGAGTGGTGCAGACTTAACTGTAGCAGACTTATCCCAGGCAAATCTTACCCAAGCAGATTTGCACCAGACAAATTTGAGTGGAGCAAATTTAGAGGGAGCCAATATAGAAGGAACCATCCTAGATAAGAATATTTAAATTCTAATTTCATTCCCATCTGGAGTATGGGAATGCATTCTATCTAGGCTGCTGACTCAATCTATCAACCTGATTTTATCCATTAAGGAAAGCTGCTTTACATTTAGAACTTCCTCTAAAGTCAATTCTCTTCGTATACTTGACTTCTTATCGTAGGTATTTAACTGAAGACACACAGACACAGAGTAGTGTATGTCTTAGATGTCACTTCTTTGAAAAGAATCTCATTAATATAGCGGTTCTCGTACCCAGTGGGTTCGGGAGCATCACACTTTTTTGCATGTCATTGCGAAGCGTTACGAAGCAATCGCAAAATCTCCAACTAAGTGCGAGTCCATGCGATTGCTTGTCTGCGACACGCTCTTGCGAACGTCGTTCCTCCTCTCTACGAGACGCACTTGCGTTCGCAATGACAGTTATTCTTTCATTGGAAAATAAAAACTGGGATGCACCTGTAGGTTCGCCCTTGGCGTTCTCACAGAGTAGCCACTCTGCGTCTATGCATGGATACAAATCTGGGAGGGGCACAGCAGTGCCATTGCTATCCCAGAGTGGTCTGGATTTCATGCAGTTGAGAACCGCTATAGGCAATCAACCTCAAAACTTGGAACTTTAAACTGGGAAAACCGAACGCTGAGATGAAAACTCAGAATGTTGGACGAGAGTCTATAACTTGTGCGTACAGATTATCCGCTTGCAATAAAAAGCAAGGTGGATACATTTTCTATAGACAGGGATACTACCTTGAAAAAGTTTGCTACAAGTAATGTTATTTAGGATTGTCATAATTAAAACAATTGACTCTCAATTATCAATGGTGAACTCTACCCTCCTCGTCACACTTTATATCAACCCTATGACAGGGAATGATACCAACACTGGTTCACGGTTGAGTCCGTTTAAAAGCCTCACCCGTGCCTTAAAAGTAACCAAAATCCCCCCGCTAATTTATCTGGAGTCGGGCACTTACAGCGCCGCTAGTGGTGAGGCGTTTCCACTAGTCATCCCTGGAGGGACAACGGTGGTTGGTAACGAAGCTAATAAAGGTGCAGGGATTGTAATTTCTGGGAGTGGGGAGTATAAAAGTGCCAGCTTTGGTATGCAAAATATCACGGTGCTCTTACTAGATAATTCCAGTCTTTTAGGTGTAACTGTCACCAATCCTTCAACCAAAGGTACTGGTATCTGGATTGAATCAGCTGCACCTGCTTTAGCTAACAATACTTTGAGGGACTGTGGACGGGAAGGTGTGTTTACCACTGGTAATGCCAAACCTGCAATTTTAGATAATATATTTGTGCAAAATACTGCTAGCGGGTTAGTGATGGCAGGTCATAGCCAGGGAGAAGTATTGCGGAATGTATTTCAAAGAAACCCTTTAGGCATAGCAATTAGTGACTTTGCCACCCCGACGATCGCAAATAACAAATTATCAGAAAATCGCACCGCGATCGCACTTTCTCGCAACGCCCAACCAGTACTGCGTCAAAATCTCATTACTCACAATACACAAGGTGGTCTATTAGTCAATGGCAATGCAATTCCCGATTTAGGTAATACCCAAGAGCCTGCTAATAATATTTTTCATGATAATAGTGAATTTGATTTATATAATGCTACTACACAAAAGCTGATTTCCGTAGGTAATCAGTTGAATCATTATCTAATCAAGGGCTTATTTGAATTGATCCCAGTTAATGAAGTAGCAGTTAACACCAGTTTATTTGAGGCTGCGACTGAATCACCATCTCAAAACCTCCCCGCACCTGTTCAACTAGATGAACATTGGGCAGAACCATTTATCCAGGCACTAGTAAGCATGGATTTAACTCATCGTTTTGCTGATGGTAGCTACCAGCCAGATAAACCCATGACTCGCGCCCAGTATGCATCTCTGGTAGCGATCGCCTTTAACCCATTTCCCAAAATCTCAGCACCTGATTTTACAGATGTACCAAAGGATTTTTGGGCTTATAGCGCTATCCAAATCGCGGCTAGTGGTGGCTTTGTTGGCGGATTTAGCGATCGCACTTTTCGCCCCGATCGACACGTCCAGCGACTACAGGTGATTGTCTCCCTAGTAAACGGATTGGGACTACCACCGACTGATAGCGATGTTTTAGAAGTATATAGCGATCGTCATACCGTTCCCGACTACGCCCGAAAAGCCGTAGCTACTGCTACACAACAAAAAATCATCGTCAATTACCCAGATCCCAAACTACTTGCACCTTCACGTTTGGCAACACGTGCCGAAGTTGCAGCAATGGTTTATCAGGCATTAGTTGCCATTGGGCGAACATCTGCGATTAAATCAGTCTATGTAGGGTTGCATTCCAGAACTTGACAAGTAGAATAGGAAACACTGCTTATCGGCTTGGTACTCTTGGAAAAAAAAACCATGTAGTTAAAAGCACGCTAGGCTAATATGCGATGGGTGAAAAATCTGAGACCTATTGCCGAAAGCTAATAGCCCCATGTTAACAACACTTCCAGATACTTCTGCCAACTTGGCGATCGCTTTATTAATTAACTATAGTTTTGACCTCAGTGGGTATAGTGCCAATGAGCTAGTTGAGCGTTGGCAAACGCAATACCCACTGAATTGGCTACACCTGGCAGTGATTGAGGCACTATATCAAGGTCGTTATAAAGCGGTTTCCGTGCAGCAAATTTTAGTATTTTGGCAGCGCCGGGATCAGGCTACATATCATTTCAACATGGAATTTGAACGGATGATTTGTAGCAAATTTCCTCAAAGCTTAACCTCATTTGCTGCACCAGCCCTCCCGCTACCCAAAAAAAACCCGATTGTAGAGAAAGTCACGAGTCCTCAATTACCACCTGCGAAGATTCGTAACGGCTATCAATACAGCAATACTGCAACTCTACAACTGAAAAGTTCTGAACAAAAGACATCTTTGAGTGAAGAACACGAGAAGCAGGAAGATAGAGACAATAAAACCGTCTTGAAGTCCCCCCTAACTGGGAAGTTTACCTCTTCGGCCACCCTTCAGCGATCGCCTGCTGTCAGCCAAAGGCAAACTTCACAAGAAATTCCATTGCCTTCTCCATCATCAAGCCATCATCAACGACAGCCCAAACTGCTCCCACCTGCTGCTATTCATGCCCCTATCGGGCAATTTACTCCAGAAAAAAGCGATCGCTCTGAGTCTTTTACATCTAAACTCAAGGCGATGTCTGGCGAACAGAATCCGCCAGATATGGGGGGTGAGGCAGTGAAGGAGAAGAATCAATAACAAATGACAAATGACAAATAACTTTTTACTCTGCAACTAACTGTCTAAAGCGCTCATCATCAGCAATATCATCAAAATCTAGGTCAGTTGCCGCGTCTTCTTTATACCTGGAATTAAGTTCAATTGCTTGTTTGAGAGTTACCAGAGATAGTTCAACTTGTCTTTGCAGTGCGTAACAGGCTGCTTTGTTGTAATAGGCACTGGCATAATCGGGCTTAATTTTTAAGGCTTTGTTAAAACTAGCGATCGCTTCATCATCGCGTCCCAATCTTACCAAAGTATAACCGCGTTTATCCCAGATTTTGGGAGAATTTGGTTGGAATTCTAGCGCTTTATCAAAAGATGCTATTGCCTCTTCATGCTGTTCCAAAGCCACTAGAGAAAGACCGCGATTCAACCAAGCTACAGCATCATCAGGCTTAATTTGTGTAGCTTTATCAAATGAGGCAAAGGCTTGTTGATGCTGTTGTAAGTTTCCAAAAGCAACGCCGCGCTCGCACCAAGCTTGATGATACTCTGGTTGGAGTTTAATCCCTTGGTCATAAGACGCGATCGCATCTTTGTAGCGTTTTAACCTTCCGAGAGTTAAACCTCGTTTTAACCAAGCCACAGGCTCATCAGGTTGGATTTTAACCGCTTGGTTGTAAGCTGCGATCGCATCTTCATAGCGTTTTTGGGAAAACAACGCATCTCCCTGTTGTACATACTCATCAGCATTGAATTCCGGTTGTTGTGGCTGTTCCTGCATTTCTTCTTCAACTTCCGAATTCACCGCCTCTAGGATAGATTCAGGTGTAATTTCAGTTAGTTCTTGAAGGATAAGATCCTTTCTTTCTTGGGCATCCAATTGTAAATCCGAGAGTTGACATACAAACTCAGTTTCTAATCTTTCTAACTTCTCCAAAATGATAATCTTTTGTTGTTGAGCATTCCATTGCAATTCGGAGAATTGTAAACTAAACTCAGAACCAGATTTTTCTAAGTTTTCAATGATTAGCTCTTTCCGCTTTTGAGCATCTATTTGTAATTCAGATAGTTGTTCGGCAAATTCTGACTGCAATGCTGCAAAAATCTCAAATATTTTATTTTTCTGTTCGTGAGCATCCGCCTGTAATTCAGATAATTGAGATTTAAGTTGATTATCTATTTCTCCTAAATCCTCAAGAGTAATATCTTTTTGTTGTTGAGCATTTACTTGTAATTTTGATAATTTATCGACAAATTCTAACTGCAATTTTGTCAAATTTTCAATAACTATATCTTTTTCATTTTGAGCATCAGACTGCCATCCAGAAAGTTGAGAGATGAACTCAGACTTTGATACTTCTAGATCGGCAACGGCTAGTTCTTGCTGCTGTTGTACACCTAACTTTAACTTAGACAATTCTTGTGTCAGAACAGATGCTAAATTTCCTATATTTTCCAGTGCTATATCTCTTTGTTGTTGAGCTTCTAACTCTAACTTAGATAGCCCAGAAGCAAATTTTGATTCTAAGATTTCTATATCTTCTTGAGATTTTTTGAGTTGAGTTTCTAATCTACTTAATACCTGTGCTTTAGCTAAATCGAATTCCGATGTCAGGCTAGATAAGTTTTCTTGTTCGGTTTTAATTTTTTGTTGTAAATTAACCGTTTCTTGTCCTAATTCATAATTTATTTTTCTAGCTTCTTGAATAATATTTTCAGACTCTTGCTTAACAGTAGCTAGCTGATTTTGTAGTTTTTCCATTCCCTGTAATTGTTGCATTGCTCTCTCAACAATTTCTCGGATTACCACCCGTCGGAGAAGCCAAAATAAAGCAATGATTGCGACTGGAAATAGACTTAATATTACTAGCCAGATATCGATTAAGATAGTTGTACGGCTAAAAGCGTTCTTAAAATCAGATTGGACTTGCTGTTGAATTCGCTTTTCGGCTCGTAGTCGTGTTAATTCTTCCCGTTCCTGATTTGATAAGACCGGAGTAGGAGTTAGTGCTGGGGAAGGTGATGGTGCAGATTGTCCACTGGCAATTCCAACGGATAACAGCAAGGGTAAAAAGACAATAGTGTTTTTTGCAATTAAAGCGAAAATAGCTTGATTTTTGCTCTTCATAACAACCATCTCAGTCTGTTGGTCAGTTTTTGAAGCGGCGTGCCTCTCTCCAATCTATAACAGAATTAAGTGGTTAAATGTTGTAGAGGCAATGGGATCTATACTCAGCAGGTCTCTATATTCGCATCAGTCGCAGTAATGCCAGCACTAGAGAATCCCGTTTCAGAGCGTTTGGAAAAAGCGGTTTGTCTAGTCATTGTTCATTTCTCAAACAGCAGCCTGTAATCTTAGGCTGCTGTTTAAAAAACTCAAACTAGCTGTGTGCATTGACCAACGACTAACGATCGTTAACTACTGACTCCCCATTAAGGGGAGTTATTTGATATCACTTATCTAGCTAAAGTGAACAACATAGTTATCCGTCGCTTGTCTGATGCGGTGCATTTGTTTCTCCTGCAAAATCAATGCCGGAGGATGGGCAGAAAATGCTTAGACTGATGTCACAATTAATGGAGAATCAGTTAAGCAAGTTGAAAGAGGAATGTCATCAAGTCTCCTTTACCCAAGCTGATGCGATCGCCTGGTCGCAATCGATGACGATTCCCCGGTAAAAGTGGCAAGTTATTAATGTAAGTACCATTAGAACTTCCCACATCTTCTACATAGTGAGCGTCTCCCTCAACGCGAATATCTGCATGAATCCGCGAGACAACTTCTGAATTGGGAAATCCTGAAACGTCTATATCTGGAGGAATCCGGTCATTAGGCTTGCCGATATGAATCACAGAGAGATTTTGTGGCAATTCAATTAGGCGATCGGTTTGAACGTGGATTAACCGCGCCATAACCTGCTGCAATTGCGTTCTGGCAACAGTTGCAGTTGGTACTGGTGCTGCTGGCGGGGGTAGTTCAGCTTCAGAGACTGGCGGTGGTTCCAACGGTGGTGGAGTAGGAATACTTTGTCCAGAGACTACAGGTTGAGCTTCAACGGTTGGCATTGGTTCTGGGGGGCTACTTTCTGCAACAACTCCCTGTGCAGGAGCCACTGGAGGAACTGCCATCTCTGTTGGTGGTAAAGATGAACTGGGAGGATGAGAGTTAGTAGAACCGCTTATTCCCAAAGCATCTGGTTGTAAAAGTTCTAATAGTGGATCGGGTGGAACTAATGGCGGTACTTCCACAGAAACATCGGGAGTAACTGTTGTAGCTACCGTACTATGAACGTGTGGAACTCCTGCGGAGTGAAGGTTATAGCCACACTGACCGCAGAATGCAGCATCTGCCTGCACATTTGCTCCACAACTGGGACAGTTAGTAGTCGCAGGTAACGGTGTATAACAAGCTTCACATTGGACAGCGCCATCAGGGTTGGGATGATTGCAATTAGGGCAGACGATCATCGATATTTAGCCTTTGTTCAAGATCATCATAAAATTAGGTAGGACTGGCAAGCAGAGAGCGGGCCTAGCTTTAGATTTTAGCAATTACTGCTGATGGAACAATGAATTTTGGACGTTCTTACATGGGGAGCAAGGGGGCAGAGGAGCAGAGGAGAGAGAAGTTGTAGTAAATTTTTCCCTAATCCCCAATCCCCAATCCCCAATCGTTTAACGTTTCAGTTCTAAACCTGCTGCTGCATCCAGCAGCCACCACAGTTCGCCTTGGGGCCGAATTAAGCGGGATGGGTAAGTAAAGTCATCGGCTACAGGTGCAAAGACTTGCGCCAAAGCTGGTCTTTTATTAGCACCAGCAACCAGAAAAATCACACTGCGAGCAGAGTTGATGAAGGGGTATGTAAAACTTATCCGGTGATTTCCGTCTTTGTTACCCACTGTAACTAGGCGATCGCGTACTTTGAGAGCCTCTGTGTGGGGAAACAAAGATGCAGTATGTGCATCATCACCCATTCCTAGTAATACTACATCCAACGCGGGAAACTCGACCCCAGAAGAATTGAAAAATTCTTTGAGATGTTGTTCATATTTAGCAGCAGCCAGTTCTGGATTGGCTTCTAAGGTTGGTACGGGATGAATGTTAGCTGCTGGAATGTCAACACGATCTAGCCATGCACGACGCGTCATCAGCTCATTGCTATCGGGGTGATCTGGTGGTACGTAACGCTCATCCCCCCAGAATATATGAATTTTATCCCAAGGTAGTTTTTGAGTAGCGATCGCTTCGTATAACGGTTTAGGTGTACTGCCGCCAGATAAGGCGATGGTAAACCGCCCTCGCTGCTCAATAGCAATTTCTAACTTGGACAAAATTAATTCTAGCGCTCGTGCAACCAGCGCTGGCTGATCCGGTAGAACTTCAACGGTTTTGTTCATGGCTTCATCATCATATTGCTGGCTTCCAGCAATACCATACCGAACTTATTACAATCTCCCTTTTTAACTTTTGAAACATTTAACATCGTGGATTAAGTAGGCTGGAAAAATGTAGATGCTCATTATCACCTTCAACACTAAGTTGTCAGTAGTCAGTCATACTAACCACTATCGTGCATTATTTTTATTTACATCCAGTTACTTGATACTTTGTTGATTAATGCCACAAAGGATACATTTATTAATTCTTATTAAAAATTAATAAAACTAATTAATTACAAACAATGTTTCCCAATTAGCGATCGCTTCGCGTTGGGCGATTAACAATTCCTGAATTCCTTTTTGGGCCACATCTAGCAGTCGATCCAACTGGGTGCGGCTAAAACTACCTTCTTCGGCTGTTCCTTGGACTTCAATGATTCCCAAATGTTGATTCATTACTACATTAAAATCTACTGTTGCAGCCACATCTTCAATATAATTTAGATCCAAAAATGGCTCACCCTCCAGTAATCCTACGGAAACTGCTGCTACCTGTCCACACAGAGGCGATCGCTCTAACACGCCTTCTTGCAACAATTTAGAAATTGCATGAGCCAACGCCACAAAGGAGCCTGTAATAGCTGTTGTTCGAGTTCCAGCATCTGCTTGTAACACATCAGCATCCACAGTCAGCGTGCGTTCTCCCAGTGCCTCAAAATCCACTGCTGCGCGTAAGCTGCGGCCAATTAAGCGTTGAATTTCTTGCGTCCGTCCAGATAATTTCAATAATTCCCTTTCTTGGCGTTTCTGGGTCGCAGATGGTATCATTCGGTACTCAGCAGTTAACCAGCCTTTACCAGTTCCTTCGAGAAACTTCGGGACTCCCTTATTAACGCTAACAGTACAAAGTACCTGAGTATCACCGCATCTTGCGAGAACAGAACCGGGGGCAAAGCGAGTGAAATTGGGGTAAAAGCCGATCGGACGTAGTTCGTAGGGAATCCGACCATCTGGACGCTGCCAAGCCATTGGAGTTGCCTCAAGATTTTTATCTAGAATACTGCCTTAAGATTACCTTAGTGTTGTAAATAGGCATCGGAAATTGGGAATTGGGAAGAATTATTCCTAATTCCTAACTTCCCCAATCGCACTTTTCTAAGGAACTGAAAGTAGAGTCAAAATATTTTGCTGCACCATATCTGGTGACTGGTCGCCATTGATCGTCAATAGGCGGCGACGACGGTCGTAATATTCTAGGATGGGGATGGTGCGATCGTAGAATAATTCTACACGACGCTGCACGATTTCTGGTTGATCGTCTGGTAGCGATCGCCCCAAGGATCGACTAACCATGACTGCTTCTGGAACTTGGAGATAAATTGCCCAATCTAGCTTTTGCCCTAAATTATCCAATAAAAAATCTAATTCTTCAGCTTGGAAGGCAGTACGAGGATAGCCTTCCAAGACCCAATCACAGTTAATATCTGGTTGTCTGAGGCGAACCCCGATCAATTCAACGATCGCTTCGTCTGGAACTAACTCCCCTTTTTCTATATAGGGCTGTGTGTGATAACCTAGTTCACTCAGACTAGCGTAAACCGAAAGAGAAGTCCGGGGATCGGTTTCCGAGCATCGAAATTCCGGTAGGGGCTGATAGCCAGATATTGCTTCCCGTAAAATCTCACCTGTAGAAATCAGAGGAATATCAAAGTATCTGCCAAGCCTTTGTGCTTGAGTGCTTTTCCCCGATCCTGAACCTCCCAGAATCACCAATCTCACAACAATTTACCCCTCTTGCTGTCAAATTCACTACTTGCTAAGTCTGTTTTGCCCAAATAACTAAAAAATCTAACATTTAGGGATTTTCAGACGTTTTACCCAGCTTTTTTAAATAATTGGATCTGTAACAATTATGTTTTAATTTTTACCATCGCCTATAGAGAAAAGACGTAATTTTCACTCAAATAACTCTTGACTTCCACACAAACGTAGTGTTTGACTAAGAATGCAATTTGCAAGATCCACCACACTGGTGAAAAACAGATTGATTATACAGGCAGATTTGTAATAAATCCTGCCAGCAAAAATATTTAATTTATTGTATCTTTTTGAACTTTAACCTATGGTTGCCCAGCTAGAAACCTCAAGTATCAATTCAACCCTTGCCCTACCATATCCAGTTGAAGGGCTAGTGCAAGTTTTCACTAGCTCCCATCGCAACTTTTTTACGACCGTTATGGCTCAATCACTGAGAATAGCCGGACAAGGAACGCCAGTATTAATCGTACAGTTTCTTAAAGGGGGTATTCGTCAAGGACACGATCGACCCATACAATTAGGGCAAAATTTAGATTGGATTCGCTGTGATTTGCCTCGTTGTATCGATACACCACATCTAGACGATACGGAAAACCAAGCTTTACAAAAATTGTGGCAATATACACAACATGTAGTGTGTAATAGCAAGTATTCTCTCGTGGTATTGGATGAGTTAAGTTTAGCGATTAACTTTGGTTTAATTTCTGAAACCGAAGTTTTAGCGTTTCTCGCAAAACGCCCTCCTCACGTTGATATCATTCTCACAGGCCCAGAGATGCCTAAATCTCTCTTGGATGTGGCAGATCAAATTACAGAAATCCGTCGGAGTTATCGACCCTAAATAAAATACTCAGTTCGTGCTAATATATCGAGTCTATTTGAATTAACGTTAGCAGCGAATTTGTGATTAAGAACGATATCTGGATTACTGAAATGGCTCAAAAGGGTTTGATTTCGCCCTTTGAACCGAGCCTAATCCGAAAAGTGCAAAAAGATGAGTCTGTAGCAGTTCAACCTGTAATTAGCTACGGCTTGTCTTCTTATGGGTACGATATACGCCTTTCCTCGGCTGAGTTCCGCATTTTTCGCCATATTCCCGGAACCGTAGTTGATCCCAAAAACTTTAATCCCCAGAATTTAGAGCCAACAGTACTGCATACTGATGCCAATGGCAATTACTTTATTTTACCTGCTCATTCATACGGACTTGGGGTTGCCCTAGAAAAGCTGGAGGTTCCTGAGAATATTACTGTAATTTGTATAGGTAAATCGACTTACGCAAGATGTGGAATAATAGCGAATCTAACACCTGCTGAGGCTGCGTGGCGAGGTCATTTAACTTTAGAATTTTCCAACTCTTCCAGCGCAGACTGTCGCATTTACGCTAACGAAGGCGTGGTGCAATTACTATTTTTAGAAGGTGAACCCTGTGCTATTAGTTATGAAGCTCGTCAGGGCAAATATCAGGATCAGCAAGAAATTGTGACTTTGGCTCGTATTTAAACATCGCAACAATGGGAACTATACAATCACTGCCCTAAATCGGGATTTTTTCTAGTAGTTCTTTTTTGGTTTCAATAGTTAGTAGTTGTATAGGTTTGATAAACATAATCTGCTAATAAAAATACTACTACCTTAAACCCACTCTGCTTTTCAATAGCGAAGGGTTCAGATGTGATATAACCTTGCTGCGCTAACTTTTTGTCAGTCAGAAAATGAGACAGGAGAAAAATTGTAAGGGCATTTCTAATCATCAGTAATAACCGTACTTTGCTTTCAGAATAGGCCAATAGGTGATGTTAATAGAAGTAGAGATATAAATAGGCTTACCTTTGAAATCAACAAGGGTTTTAGTTGCTGTGTTGGGATGGACGATGAAACACTGGGGATATATTGTGGGAAATTGCTACAACTGTAATTTTGGGAATACCTTGTGCTATGGCGTTCACGGCATTAATACCATAACCCCTAAAGAAATCTACCGCACCCCCATCAACAATTGAGTACCACTGGAAACCTGGAGCCAACTATTTTGATGCTGACATCTAAATCGTGGTCTGTATAAATACTAGTGCCTATCACCTGGTAAAATCCGCCATGTTTTGCTTGTGCTATCCAGTTTATATCAAAGGTAACTTTATCCAACCGAAAATTGCTAGTTGACGGTCGTTTGCTGTTAGTACAAGTAGCAAAAACGCTGCTATCAGTGCAGATAAAACCATATTGAATTAAAATTGTGGCGACTAAGGCGATGAATTGTTGGTGATGAGGGTGATAACGGATTTATAAGACAGTATAATCTCTCTCCTATCTGCCGTTGTAGCTGAATCTAAATGTACATTCTAGAATCAACTTTTGATTCACTAGCGAATAGGGCTGAATTTCGAGAGCGCGTTGAAAAGCTCGGATAGCTTCACCATACTCTCCTAGTGCCGCGTAACACAAGCCCATGCCGTGAAGTGCCCCAAAATGTATTGGATTTATCTGCACAACCATCTGACAATCTGCCAGAGATTTCTGATAATCACCAATACTGTAATAGAGAAAAGCCCGACGATTCCAGGCTTCAGCGAAATCTGGCTGTTCTTTGATTAATGTTGTCAGCGCTGTTTCGGCTTCAGCTATTTCACCTGCATCCAGTAACTTCTGACTGCGATCGATTATTTCCAGCCCATAGATTCCCTTTTGCTGAAACCAGATGCGCCATATTTTTCTGGTTGCTTTGTCCCGAACTGTAGCATCGGGGTTTTTCAACTCTTCAAGTAAGGAATTGATAGATAAAGAATCCATAAATTTGAGATCAGTGAATATACCTTTGTATTAACTTTCTCACAAAATATATCTATTCAATCATTTTTAAAGTCATCTTTAAATTTGCGGTGATTAATCACTATTTATGAATTTTCTGTGTTGTTGATTCTATTCAGCAATACGACTAATACCACACTCGACATTTAGAGTCATAAAAACAAAAACTGACTATAGGTAGTTAAAAGCTGCCTAGTGACTAATAGCTGATAAAAAAATAATGATTATGCCCGTTTGGGATTGATCGGGAATTAGCAATCACTTTAGCATTGCAGAAGCACGATTGCACAGCGATCTGCATTGGTAGGTATTTTGCTGCTAATTGTCGCTGATTCCAAGCCGTAGCTACCTAGATCGGTTCGTGATGAACGCAACGATTCGGATGCGTTTTGCCCAGAGATATACACCTGCTGCTTACTCGCTGTACCGAAAAGTATCAACGGTTTTTGTGAGGGATATTTTGATGTGCTGCTGTATACTCCCCAACTTTATTGCTACTTGGATAATATAGTTATATTATTCCTGGGTTGGGAGATAAAGGCGATCGCTGGTTCAGCACAAAATAAGCTGATTGATGCAGTCATTAACTGAATACTACACGAATCACTGATTTACAACTTTTACCCACGTCAAAATTGAGAATATTTTCAAAGAAAGTCTTAACAATTCAAAATTCAAAATGACGCTCTCTACGAGACGCTGCGCGAATGCTGGACTCGCTAACGCTGCGCTAACAAAATTCAAACATTTTAGACAATTTCAGACGTTCGCGTAGCGTCTCCCCTTCTCCCTTTGGGAGAGGCTAACGCCAAGGGAGAAGAGGAGCAACTCTGGGGGATTTAAACCCCGACTGAAACTGGGGCTACCTTTAGAGGTAGGGGTCTTAAACCCTTTTATTTACGATAAATAAAACATCATATTGATCTACTAAATTTATATACAATATTAATAATTATCACCGGCTACTTTATAAAGATCCACTATAATGTTGAATACTTAAATTCCAAGATGATAACGATAAATATTACATTATAAATGCTAATGATACAAGCTGATATTGGGAAATTAGAAACAGAGATATCACAGCAGATCGTAAAATTATATAATAAGAGAATAGGTAAGTCTCCGAGCCAAATTATTTGTCATTTTTTAGATGCTGAAATTGTAATTTCCCTAGAAAATTCTGTTACCCAAGCTGAATACACTCTGCTGAAAGAAGGTTATGCTACTTTAGCTGAACAAGTCCGCTTGTATTTAGAAACAATTATTAAACCAGAGTTGAAAAGTTTGATTGAGGTAATTATTGGTCAACCTGTCCTTGAACTCATGACCAACACCAATTTAGCAACTGGTCGGACTGGGATTATTGTGGTTTTCAATCAATTACCTGATGTTCCTAATCCCGAATCTATTACCAAGATAAATTTAAATAATTTAGCTGACTGATATACTGATATGACGACTAATTACCATTTCTAATTGATTAAAATCATAGGGTTTAGTAATGCAATCATCAAATCCTGCGAGCATACTGAATTCATCATCCTGTACCACTGTTAGAGGTGTTAATGCAATGATTGGGATAGTCGCAGTTTTTGTATCGTGTTTGAGATCGTCAATGACTCGGTTCGCACCCAAATTAGATAGCATTATATCTAGAAGAATTACATCTGGTTGATGAGTTTGTGCCAATATCACAGCCCTCACTCCTTGTTTGGTACAAATGCATGAAAAATTTAATATTCCTAGATGAGAATTAAGTAACTCTAAATCATGTAGACTTTGTTCTACAATCAAAATTAAAGGCTGTCCATTCATCAGCAGTGATTCCTGTCCAAGAAAGGCTAGGCATAAAGACTCAGCCCATCAGGAAAACCAAGAGGTCTTTTTTCTGGTAAGTGCTTAAGTAAATATACGAGGATGTATTCAGGAGATTAACTAAAGCATCAATCAAATGAATAGGCTGGTGTATAATCAATTTTGTTATCCATCTACGCTGAATTTAAAGAAAAAATATAACACCTTAGTATCAAGCAAATAGTAGCATAGATGACGCAAATACTTGCAAATATCGACAAAATGATTTGTATCTCGCGGAGCGCGTCTGTAAACCCATATCCTTAATTACCTCTTGCTTTATCTTGTAACTGACGTGCAAATGCGATCGCTTCTGTTGGCGTTGAGACTTTCCCCTCAGCTTGTGCTAAGGCTATTTCTGTCAAAAGTTGGCCGATGATTGGTGAAGCTGGAATATCTAATGCTATAATCAACTCCTTCCCGCTCACTAGTTGAGGGGGATGAGCGACCAGATCATCAGGGTTCAGGTAGCGGTTGATCAAAGGTATCCAGACAGGGCAGTTCCTTGCTCTGGTTTCCAAACTCGTAGCGACTGCTGTGTGTAGTGGCTTGTCACCAGACATCGCCTCTACCAAATTATCAACTGCCATAGCCAGTACTGCCGCAGTGGGAAACACAATATCTGCGTCACGGAATAAAAAGTATTGTTCTCGCAAGGACATATCAACTACTTGAAACTGCGGTAACAATTTTAGAGCAGTGGTTACACCACGGATTTCGGCACGACTATAAGTTAGTTGCTGTAGCTCTATTTCTGCTAATTCTGGATTTGGATTAACTAGACTTGCAAGTTTGGCAATACCTAACCAAGTAGTTTTAATACTATCGCGGACATAAGCTTGTAGTTGTGCCCCTAATTCTTGCCAATTTTCTGTGAGTAAGGCGGCTGCATTGTCAACTGCTGCTAATTTGATTAAGCTTTCACGAGTAGCATTTTTAAAGAAAGGGGCAAGTAAACCATCTTCCCAAGCACTTGCGAGCCAAGGAGTACCCTGAGAATTTGCCAGTAGATAGCCGATTTCTACCCGCACCCGTTCGGCTGCAACTTTGCTCAGATGTGATGCCAAAGAACAAATTGCCGTTCGGGTAGCTGGCTCGATAGTAAAACCTAGTTGGGCGGCTTGGCGATAACCTCGCATTAACCGCAAAGGGTCATCTTCTAAGTTTGCGGGTGATATCATTCGCAAAATGCCCTGTTGTAAGTCTACATAACCTTGTAGAGGATCGATGATTTCTTGTGTATGGGGATTATAGGCGATCGCATTTACTGTAAAGTCCCGTCTGTGCAAATCAACCTCTATACTATCTCCTTCTTGTTGGGCAAAGTCAGCAGTGGCGTGGGGAAAAACCACACGGGCAATTTGTCGTTCTGCATCAAGTAACACAAAACCAGCTTTGTAATGACGAGCGATCGCTCTTGCTACCTTTACCGCCTTAGATGGTATAACAAAATCTAGATCCAGATATTCACGAGTTCTGCCAAGGAGCGCATCACGCACAGCACCACCTACCATGTAAGCGGGTTGTGGCAAGAATTCCAAACTAAAAGGCCAATTTTCGGGAGCTAGGCTAGAGGGAATTGATTCATGCATTGTAATAAAAATCAACCCAGCAACTCATGAATAACGGTTGGGCTTAAGCTAGATTAACAATAAAGGCCCCTGGAGTTGGTTCTATTATGTGTATTTGTGTGAACTGCCACTATGTAGACAGCTGTGTTACCTATCATGCCGTAGAAGGGCAGCACCAACAGCCTCACTTGACCGAAACACCAAATTTCGATCCGAATGAACCTTCTATCAATGTCAACATTCGGACTGAAGATGATGTGATTGAGATGGAATGGGATGTTGTTGGTTGTCTCAGCTTTAAACGGGAAACGGGTAAGTGGTCGAAATTGCGTCCTGGTGAATTAGTACCGACTTGATAGAAAATGATTGGTATATCTTAAGGGTCACTACTACACTAAACAGCAGTAGTCGTAGATATTTTTGTAAGTAACTATAAGGACAACTTTACCCGCATTTCTCCAGATGAGAAATGTGGGTAAAAAAGTTTGTATTCTCGTTTACCTTCTTATACCCAACCTAAAAGTAGCGAGCATTAGCCATTAATGAGTTAATCTTGGCTTAATCTTTACTTAAAAACAGCTTAATTACTAGGCATAAATAATAATAAAGTAAAAAAAATACAATATCTATCAGTAAATATTTCCCCTAGTAGGAATACTAATATGCTCAAGAGAAATCTCGTTCTGTTCTTGTTAGCGTCATTTTTTGTTGCCCCTGCGGCCAAAGCAGAGGTTAAGCTGATCGCAATTGGGAGCTTAAGTGGTAATATTAGAGACCTCTCCAGCCAAACGTCAGCTCCCCTCGAAAACGGTGTTTGGGGAAATCTCCTTGGTGGTATTGGATCGGGACTAGCTTATGCTGGCTGTAACACCTTTATTGCTATCCCAGACCGAGGCCCAAATGCCGTGTCATACAACAGCGCTGTCAGTGACACAGCATCCTATATCAACCGCTTCCAAACTATCAAAGTGAAACTTTCACCAAGCAATCTTGGTTCAGCGTTACCTTTCACACTTACCCCTTACTTAGTTGATACGACTCTGCTATTTAGCAATGAGCCTCTTTACTACGGAAATGGTGCGGGATTAGGGTTAGGCAGTGGTGTCCCAGCCTTGAATACCAAGAATAAAAACTATTTCACTGGACGCTCAGACAACTTCAACCCCACCCAAATCTCGACATATCCCAACAATGCCCGTTTCGATCCTGAAGGGGTGCGTGTATCCAATAATGGAAAGGATATATTTATCTCGGATGAATATGGCCCTTATGTATATCAATTTAACCGCAATACAGGTAAGCGGATTAGGGTCTTTAACCTACCTAGCAAGTTTGCAGTCAGCAAATCAAGTCCCGTTGGTGATACAGAGATTAGTGACAACACGTCTGGTAGGGTTGCGAACAAAGGCATGGAAGGGCTTGCAATTACTCCCAACGGTAAGACCCTGATTGGTATTTTGCAAAGTCCACTACTCCAAGACGGTGGTACTAATGGTGCTTATACCAGAATCGTCAAAATTGACATAGAAACAGGTTTTACCAAGGAATATGCCTATCAGCTAGATAATATTGGCACCTCGACTAAACCGAAATATCCCACCGTCAGCGAGATTTTAGCCATCAGCGATCGCGAATTCCTAGTAGACGAACGAGATGGCAAGGGTTTGGGCGACGGCTCTCAGGCTGCTTTCAAAAAGATATACCATATCGATTTGACAAATGCTCAAGAAGTAAGCAATATCACTGGGGAAAGCAATCTGGCTGGTAAGGCAGTTAGCAAGACCCTGTTCCTTGATGTAGTAGCTACGCTTACTCAAAATGGGATCAAAGCAGAAGACATACCTGCCAAGCTTGAAGGTTTGGCTTTCGGATCGGATGTGGTTATCAACCACGTGGTAAAGCATACGCTTTTCATCAGCAACGATAATGACTTCATTGGTACCATAAAGTCGGACACTTACCATCCAACAGGTATCGATAATCCCAACAAGTTATTCGTCTTCGCAATTGACAGTACTGATATTCCCGGCTTCGTACCCCAGAATATCAAAGGGGATGATGAATATCGTACCCCAAAAGATCAAGAGAGAAGTTGACATCTACCCCGCCGTGAACGGTCGGGGATTCCTAAGACTCACGACTTAGGTTTCTGTTTCTTACCATTGCTGGTTTTTCGCAACTGCCCTTTAGACTCAAATCTATCGGGTCTTATGTTCGCTCCACAGACTGAAACTGCGAGTCCCGCAGCCAAAATGTTCTTAGCAGCATTGATATCTCTATCGTGATGTGTACTGCATTTTGGGCAATCCCACTCTCTGACATTTAAAGGCAACTTCTCAACGATGTAACCTCACCCCGATAAAGCTTATTCTTTATCGGGGTGAGGTTATGCTGTAACTCAGTTGCTTAGTAAACGCTATATGTCAATAGCACAGTAAAAAAATTGAGCCTATTCAATTAATAACCGCTATGTTGTTATATGCTTGAATAAATAAATCTCGTTAACTCTATAAAAAGAGATATTTTAAGTAACTTTGACAACAGAACTAGAACACCTTGCAACAAATAAATATACATTGGCACTACACACCACCACTCCCGAATTGGGATTGGCGATTAGTAATTTTGCTGGTGAGACACGCTCTCAAGTTTGGAATCTGGGGCGTGATTTATCTAGCCTAATACATCAATATTTAATTGATTTTATCAAACCGCAAACTTGGGCAGATTTGTCATTTATCGCAGTTGCAAAAGGCCCTGGCGGTTTTACAGGAACTCGGATTGGCGTTGTCACTGCTCGAACATTAGGGCAACAATTAGATATCCCTATATTTGCGATTTCAACTTTGGCTGCGGTAGCTTGGTCAGAGGCAGGCAAAAGTCAAAATCCAAAAACTATTGCTGTGGAAATGCCAGCACAACGAGGTCAAATTTTTGCTGCTATTTATCAGTTTGAGCCAAATACTTCTAAACTAAAAGTGTGTTTGCCAGATAGAGTGTTCACACCGGAAGCATGGCAGGAAACTTTAGCGAATTGGAACACTAATTATCAGTTAGTTCAAGCCCAATCTGGGTTAGCAGCGACGGTGACGAGCATTTTGGAACTAGCTAATCTTGATTGGCAAGAAGGTAAGTATCCTAATTGGTCGGAGGCTTTGCCATATTATGGGCAACATCCAGTAGAAGTTTAATCAACTTGAATATAAAAGTATCTCAGTCTGATTTACGTAATAATCCGACAAAATTGTTGTTAGAAAATAGCCAATGAGTCCATCAGGGTCTTCTGAAACCCTTACCTGAGTTTAATAAAGAGCAACGGTACGTATAAAATTTTCCTGAGAATACGATCTTAAAATAAATAATGCTAGTGGTACAGGATGAGTAAGGCTGTGATGCACTCAAAAGTGGGATTTGCAAGCGTCCTTATCTTTATCTTAGGAATAAGAATTAAATAACATACAGTTTATGTCCGGGCCTTACCTCACCCTCAATCCCTCTCCTTATAAAGGAGAGGGAAGTTAGAGACAGGATGAAGTTTTGCATTTTATTTAATTCACATTCCTTAACAACAAGTACCTTTGCAGATCGCAATTTTTCATGGGTTTTAAGCGATCGCACAAAACCACATAAATCCAAAATCAAAACAGCCACAGCCAAACTGGGAGAGTAACTAACAATACTATAGTCCCAGCAGCTAAGGCAGTAACTGCCAGATCGCGATCGAGATTGAATGTCTCAGCAATTACCAGTGTGCCGAAAGCTGGAGGCATGGCTATTTGTAGCACGATTATCTTTACTATGGGGCTAGTTAATCCAAACAGTGGTAGTATGCTACCCAATATTAAGGGAACTAGTAGCATTTTGATTCCCAAGCTCATCCCTACTTGTGGTAAGCTATGCCAAGATTTGAGCAGTGCTAGGCGCATTCCAATTAATACCAGAGATAAAGCTACACCACTCCAAGCAAATTTCTCTAGCCAGAATTCCATTACTGTAGGTATTGTCACTTGTCGAAACAGCAAGCCAAATCCAAAACCCCACAGGGCAGGATTAATTAAGATAGATTTAGCAATCTGCCAATTATTTTGGACACCACTGCCAAAACGCGCTGCTATTAATACACCCAAGGCATAAGTTCCTGGGAATGAACCGAGTAAATCGTAAAATAACGCCCAAGCAAAGTATTCTTTGCCTACCATTGCTAGAGTGATGGGAAAACCAAGATAACCTGTATTACCCAACATTGCTGCTAATATCAAGCTAGCCTGAGTTTGTGGTTGGGGGACGGTTTTTCTAAAATAGGTTTGTCCTTTAATGGCTAACCAAGCTAAAAATGCTCCTAGTAAAATGGCTAGGTAAGCGATCGCAGGTGCAATCCAAATCTGACCTGACAAGCTAGATTGGCGCAAAAACGATACTATGCTTATGGGTACTCCCACCCAAAAAAGAAACTGTCCTAAATGTGTAGGAACTGTCACAGGTAGTTTACGTCCCAGAATAAAACCTCCCAGGACTAATCCTCCCAGCTTGACGTATAGTTCTAAAAGGTTTGTCAAGATTGCGCCTAAGAACCACAGATGTAAAATGCTACCTGTTACGTCTACTTTTGTCCAGTGCAAAATCTGTTATAGCTATCCCACAAAAACAGGAGTTTACCTTTGAATAAGGCTGGGTTTTCTGGAAAACCGCGAAACTCATCGAATGACCTTGGTGATGATATTCCAGTGGCTGTACGCGATACCCCTGTTGCAACGCCAAAAATGTGGTTGCAACCCCAAATTTTGATGATTGGGGGAGTGGCGGGATTTATCCTGCTGGCTTTAATTAGCGTTTTTTTGTTTTTCGTCACCGCCCCCAAAAAAACCGCCGATTCTCAACCTTTACCAGCTACTTCTGCTCCTCCAACTCCAGCACCATCTAATAATTCTAACGATACTGTGTTAGGGCATTTCCCCTACCCAGAAGCGCCTCAGTCAGAACTAGTAACCATCTCCGCAAATAGGGGCATTAGAATGCGAAAATCTGCTGCCCAAAAGTTTGAGGAGATGGTAGCCGCAGCGCACAGTGCCGGTGTAACTATAGTGCCAATTTCTGGCTTCCGCTCAGTTAAAGACCAAGAGCAGTTGTTTTTTGGTGTTAGTGCCCAACGAAATCAAACACCAGCAGAACGAGCCGCCCTCAGCGCTCCTCCTGGTCATAGCGAACATCACACAGGTTATGCTGTGGATGTTGGAGACGGAAGAGTACCAGCAACTAATCTCCAAACTAACTTTGACAATACCAAGGCTTATCAGTGGCTGCAAGCAAATGCAGCGCGTTTCAGCTTTGAAATGTCATTTCCTAAAAATAATGTTCAAGGCGTGAGTTATGAGCCTTGGCACTGGCGTTTTGTCGGCGATCGCGATAGCTTGGAAATGTTCTACAAAGCCAGAAATTTGAAACCCGCTAAGATATCGCCATAGGATTGGTCATTGGTCATTGGTCATTGGTCATTGGTCATTTGTATCAATAACTTACTTCGATTTTCCTACGGCAATTCAAGAGAACCACGATGGTTTTCGTAGGGGTGGGATAGGTTAATCCAAAATCCAAAATTGTTAGAGTTAGGAGACAGGAGTAGTATGGGCGATTTGCACTTCTGGGAATGCGATCGCCTCTCACCTTATCTTCTCACCTCTAACCCTGTACTTATATCAGCATTATTTTCTAAAAAGTCGTTATGTTCAAGAATTTTATAGAGATTAATATCTTTCTCTAGCAAGCAAGCGTGTCCGCAATGGGGCAGCACCACAATCTTGTTATTTGGTAAGATATTTCCTATCCGCTTGACTTCACTTACAGAAGGCAAAAGGCGATCGCTAGCACCGGCAATCAACAAAACTGGTTGAGTTAAACGACTTAACTGTTCTTCATCAACTTCAAACTCTCGCAGTAAAGACAACCGCCAAAGAACGGTTTCTACTGGTACAGAACGCATAGTTTTTAGCAGTTCATGGCGATCGCTCCGAGAAATGCGAGGCAAAGATGCCAGAAACGGCAACAACCCCAGTGCGCCAATATCATACAATCCTGATGGCACTAAGTAAGTTAGTTGAGATGCCCAACTCAACCAAGTCCGAAGATGAAAAGACGAAGCTGGATTAATTAAGATAATTCGCTTAAATAAATGCGGCGCTTGGATGGCTACTTTCATTGCCAAGCAACCACCAAAGGACTCACCACACAGGTAAACTGGTCTCTGAGAGCTTTTTTCTAATTCAGTGTCAATCAAGTCCAATACACTCTTAGTTAGGACATCCCAAGCGTTCAGGTCTTTACGGGGGAGCGCCAAAGAACGGACATCAAAACCAGTTTCTAATCCAGCAGTTTGCGATCGCAACAGTTGCCCTGTTCCATCCATTCCTGGCAAATATACCAATAGTGGATACTCTGGTTGTACTCGTTCAGGAGTCAGGAAACAGGGGTTTAGCTCAACTTCAGAGATACTCATTGGTCATTGGTCATTTGTCATTGGTCATTAGTCAATGGTATAAAACTTTTGGGCTGCTGATTGTTCCGACAATCCCAAATCCCAAATTGAATGGCTCTAATAGCAACCCTGACGCAGTAAATTGCTAATTTCACCATGACAGTGTTCTGTCAGTTCAGCCACAACAGTTCTAGCTTGTTTCCCGTGATATTTTTTTTGATGTTGGGGTGTAATCCAATAAGGGCGACCGATTAACACCGCAACCCGACGATAAATTACCAGAGGATGCCAGCCAGCTTGATTAAATAAAGGTTCTGAAGGGTCAAATACACTCAAAAACCTTAAGGGAAAACCATTGGTGTTTACCTCTTCTAAGGATGCGATCGCGATCGGCAAAATTGCTAAATCTTGCACATCAGCTCGCAATGCTAAATGGGCAAATCCCCGTTGAAACTCACCCATCTGCTTTGGTTGAGTAAATTTCACCATTGGTGCAGTCCCTTCTGGAAAGACTCCTACCATCTGCTTAGACTGCAATAGCAACTGCGACTGCGAAAAAAAGTTTTGTTGGCGGTTTTGAGTTTCCTCCAAAGGAAAACACCCCAATTGATCGGTGACAATCTCCCGCATTACTGGTACTTGTCCCATGTAGTGGTGGCAAGCAAAGCGAATCGGACTCGATAACGCTGCCATTAAAATCGGTGCATCCATGAAGCTGCGGTGATTGCTAACTACCAAAACGCTAGCATCCTGGGGAATACGATCCTCATAATAGCGAAACATTTGGGTTGAGAGTGCCGCCACCAAAGCGCGAGAAATCTCTAGGGGGCTATTTCGACTCATACCTAATCAATATATTTTTCCGGTAAATATGGGGGTTTGTCTTAACTTGATTTTTACATTTCTTTACTACTGCCATGACCGTCTTAAGATAGAAATATCTAATCCACAAAACCAGCTAGATTTTCTGCATCCTGGATTATGTATTCTCGATCACAATAATATCTAATAGAAACTATTCAAAAAAATTATGATTAGTTAGTTTCCATCTTTTAGTCAGAGATTCGCTTAATTGATTCATCTTACAAAACAATTCTTGACATAATAAATTTGCTACTATTAAGGTGTTCTTGGAAAAAATGGAAATATTATTGTATAATCGCGTGGCTTTGCCGATAAAAGTAAGATGTAAAACGTTTTAATAAGTTGATTTTTATTTTGTATGAATCTAGTGAATAAAACAGAGAAAACATTTGCATTGACAACACCGCTATATTATGTAAACGATGTTCCCCATATAGGCAGTGCTTATACGACGATCGCGGCAGATGTAATAGCGCGATTTTATAGGCTACTAGGGCATGAGGTATTACTAATTACAGGTACAGATGAACACGGGCAAAAAATTCAGCGATCGGCAGAAAGTTTAGGCAAAGCACCACAAGAGTTTTGCGATGAAATTGTCCCTAGCTTTGTGAGTTTGTGGCAGTTACTAGACATTCAATACGATCGCTTTAGTCGAACTACTGCGCCTCGTCATGAAGCGATCGTCAAAGAATTCTTTGAGCGAGTTTGGAAATCTGGTGATATCTACCAGGGACAACAACAAGGCTGGTACTGCGTATCCTGTGAAGAATTCAAAGAAGAACGGGATCTGCTAGAAGGACATCGTTGCCCGATTCATATTAACAAAGAAGTCGAGTGGCGAGACGAGCAAAACTATTTTTTTCGCTTATCCAAATATCAAACTAAGCTGACAGAATTTTATCAATCTAAACCAGATTTTATTCAACCAGAAAGTCGGCGAAATGAAGTCCTCAGCTTTGTCAATCAAGGGCTGCAAGACTTTTCTATTTCACGGGTGAATCTAGATTGGGGTTTTCCTGTACCAGTCGATCCCAAACACACCCTTTATGTCTGGTTTGACGCGCTGCTAGGTTATGTCACAGCATTACTCGAACCAGATGCAGAACCGACTTTAGCAAATGCTTTAGAAACTTGGTGGCCAATCAACCTACACCTAATTGGTAAAGATATTTTGCGCTTCCATGCAGTTTATTGGCCGGCAATGTTGTTGTCGGCTGGCTTACCTTTGCCAGACCGAGTATTTGGGCATGGCTTTTTGACTAAAGATGGTCAAAAGATGGGCAAAAGTCTGGGTAACACCCTCGATCCTGTTGCGTTAGTTCAGCGCTATGGTAGTGATGCCGTTCGTTATTACTTCCTTAAGGAAATCGAATTTGGCAAGGATGGAGATTTTAATGAAGTAAGGTTCATTAATGTTCTGAATGCAGATTTGGCAAATGATTTAGGTAATTTGCTCAATCGCACCTTGAGCATGGTGAAAAAATACTGCGTTGACAATAACGTCCCATCAATCGGCAATGAAGGAATTCCTGACGAAAATCCTTTGAAAACAATTGGTTTACGTCTAGGGGAACAGGTGAAACAAGCATACCAGGAGCTAGCTTTCAGTCAAGCCTGCGGGGCTATCCTTTCACTGGCGCAAGCCAGCAATAAGTTTATTGATGAACAAGCTCCTTGGTCATTATATAAACAGGGACAGCAGGAGTCGGTGGAAAAGGTTCTCTACGCAGTTCTAGAATCAGTTAGACTAGCAGCTTATCTGCTTTCCCCAATTATTCCGAACATCAGTAGCGATATTTATCAGCAACTGGGCTTTGGAATAAACTTTAACGATCAAATACAAAGTTCACTAACCGCTCCTTTTACCATCCATGCTACATGGGGAATACTATCTAGTAAACAACCTTTGGGTAGACACCAACCGGTTTTTCAGCGAATAGAATCCCCGAAAAACGATTAGTCCTTATCAAACTCTGATTTTGTTCAATCTCTTATTCTCTCAAAAAATTTATCGGGGCTTAATTTATATTAACCCCGGAACATTATCATAAGCCGCTGTGACTAGCATCTAAAAGTTCGTAATTTGTATCAAAAATAACAGGGATAAAAATCGAGGTATCACAATGATGTTGAATAATTTTGAAACCGATTCAATATTTACGCCAGAACAAGTTTTGGAGAATCGGGGCAGGGTGGCCATATTTATTGATGGCTCAAATCTATTTTACGCTGCATTGCAACTAGGGATTGAGATCGATTACACGAAGCTATTGTGTCGGTTAACCGGAGGTTCTAGACTCCTGCGGTCTTTTTTCTACACTGGTGTAGACCGGACAAACGAGAAGCAACAGGGATTCCTGCTGTGGATGCGTCGCAATGGCTATCGAGTCATTGCTAAGGATTTAGTCCAGCTACCAGACGGCTCTAAAAAAGCTAACCTGGATGTAGAAATAGCTGTAGACATGATGGCGCTAGTAGATTCTTATGATACCGCAGTTTTAGTTAGCGGTGATGGGGATTTGGCTTATGCGGTCAATTCAGTTAGCTATCGGGGCGTGCGGGTAGAGGTGGTAAGTTTGCGTTCGATGACCAGCGACAGCTTAATTAATGTAAGCGATCGCTACATCGATTTAGAAGCCATCAAAGAAGACATTCAAAAAACCCCTCGCCAAAGCTATCCATACCGCCCGTTATCTGGTATCGGTTTTTTGGAAGACCCAAGAACTAGTGATGGACACCTAGAAATCCAAGAATAATGACGTATCAATTTCATAAAAGAGGGAGACAGGGGGAGAGAAAAATTCAAAATTACTTCCCCACTCCCTCCTTCCTTTTTTTACCTTTGATTTTTTTATTGATATTTGGTTTAGTAAGTTGTGGGGGGAAAGCCCCTCCAGCTTCTCAAGAAAATCCTGCGGCTTCATCAAACCAAGATAGCAATTTGACATTCTTTGATGTCACCCTAGAACAAGCAGATGAAGTGGGACGACCGATTTGGAAAGTCAGGGCTAAAACCGCAAAATACACCAAAGAAAAACAAATTGGTCAAGCTGAAAGTCCTTATGGTGAACTATATCAAGATGGTAAAGTAGTTTACCAAATCAAGGCAGATGTTGCAGATATTGAACAAGATGGAAAGCAGTTGTTTCTTAAAGGTAAGATATTTGCCACAGACCCTACTAATGGTGTTGTATTGCAAGGCAATGAATTAGAATGGCGACCCAAAGAAGATTTGCTGATTGTCCGCAAGCAGATTAATGGGACTCACAAACAACTACAAGCTGTAGCGCAAGAAGCACGAGTTAAAACCCGCGAACAGCGGATGGAATTTTCTGGAGGAGTAGTAGCAAATTCTGCCGATCCCCAATTACAAGTAAGAACCGAGCATTTAATCTGGAATATTAAACAAGAAAAACTGATTGGCGATCGCCCCATCCAAATTGACCGCTACAAAAATGGTAAGATTAGCGATCGCGGTAAGGGAAATTCTGCCGAAGTCAACTTAAAAACAAAAATTGCCACTATTCAACAGAATGCTCAATTAGATTTGTTAGACCCACCGGTGCAAATAGCTAGTAACTCTATGACCTGGAACATGAACGCAGAAACTGTTATTACAAATACCCCTGTGCGGATGTTTCAGCGTGTCGAAAATCTTACCGTAACCGCCAATAAAGGTGAAATGAGAATACCGCAAAAAACGGTTTATTTAACAGGTAACGTCAATGCCATTGGTCAGCGTCGCCAGTCTTTGAGGTCTAATACATTAACTTGGTATTTAGACAATAAGTTAGTTGAGGCTCAAGGAAATGTGGTTTATCGACAAGTTGACCCACCGTTAAATTTTACGGGTGAAACAGCCGTTGGGAATCTGCAAACAGAAAATATTGTTGTCAAAGGTGGTAGTTCTAGCGGTAGGGTAGTAACAGAAATTATTCCCCAAGAAAAAGTCAATCGTCAGTAGATGAACTACCCCAACCTATATCACTCCATCAGTTGGCAAGTATGGGCGTAAACTAATTAACGATTAACCATTACCCTCTAGGCTAGGATCTTACTAATACGAGTCTTTTGATAACCCATGAATGGATCAAACCGATTAGGCAAGGAATCCTTGCCAACATCCCAGCAAGCAGAACATTCCCAGCATGATGACACAGACCACGACCATATAGATCGGACTCATGGGACTGGAGAGGTGGCTCATCCTCATGTCCATAGCGAAGAGTCTTTACGGCGAATTGTCAATCGATTATCGCGTATAGAAGGACATGTTCGTGGCATTAAGGCAATGGTGCAGCAAAATAGTCCTTGTCCTGATGTTTTACTACAAATTGCCGCAGTCCGGGGTGCATTGGATAGGGTAGCACGAATTGTTTTGGATGAACATTTAACTGAGTGTATTGGTCGAGCCGCACAAGAGGGTAATATTGACGTTGAAATTAAACAGTTAAAAGCAGCTTTAGATCGGTTTTTACCTTAGAAATTAGAAAAATAAAAAATTAACCGGTATGACAATACATTTTGTAGAGATGCAATATTTGGTGTATTGACTCAGGCAAGGGTTCTTTATGCCAAAATTAACACAAGTATTTCATAGTCATAACTGAGGTTCTGGGAGTTCCAAAGCAGTTGTCAGGGGGTAAATATACCCTCGAAAGTATATTAGGACGTGGATATTTTGGCATTTGGATTTTATACATATTTTCCAAAAATGACTTTAAAAAAGTATCAATTAAACTATTATTTAAATGTAAATACTAATAAACCTCTAATTGTTTTTTTTCATGGCTTCATGGGAAATATTAATGAATTTGATGAAGCTATAAAATTTTTAGCAGAAGATTTTTCTTATCTTATCCTTGACTTACCAGGACATGGTAAAACCGAAGTTTTAAAAGGTGATGAATACTATAAAATGGAACCTATTGCTCAAGCAATAGTCAATTTATTAGATGAATTAAAAATAAATAAATGCCACTTAATTGGTTATTCGATGGGCGGTAGGTTAGCTTTATACCTAACTCTAAATTTCCCAGAACGTTTTATTAAAGTTGTATTAGAATCAGCTTCTCCAGGTTTAGCAACAGGAGCAGAACGATTAGAACGAGTTAGGCGTGATGCTCAAATAGCTAGAAAAATTAGCAGAAGTCTTATTCAAACTGATTTTGCTGCTTTTCTGTCAAATTGGTACAATCAACCAATTTTTGGTTATATAAAAAATCATCCAGAATACGATTGCATGATAGAAAGTCGCTTACAGAATAACCCGCAGGAATTAGAGAAATCATTGCGCTTCATGGGGACTGGATGCCAACCTTCTTTATGGGAAAAGCTACGAGATAATAAAATTCATATACTCTTACTAGCTGGTGAATATGATGAAAAATTTATATATATTAATACAGAAATGGCTAAAATATGTGAATTTGCACAGGTAAGAATAATTAGAAATGCTGGACATAATATTCATTTTGAGAATACCTTGGCATTTGTAGAAAATATCAAAAGATTTTTGTTCGCAGCAAGTTAAAAATTAGTATAACCTCACTGCTTATTTATTGGCTTGCTGGAAGGAGTTGGAGATGGTGTTAATTTCGGGGCTGTTCGTTGATTCGCTGCGGTTAATTCCTCTTTCAACATTTTCTGATAAACTTTAGGCAAAGAGCTACTAACAGAATTAGTTTCTAGACCATATCCTAGACTTGTCCAAGTCGGAGAGAGTCGCCGCAAAACATCATTTAACTTTCCCTGACGCAACAGTTGAGAAAGATCGGTTCCCCAAACTTTAGAATCACTTAACCAACGGTAAACTACTATATCTTGATCCTCTGCTTCAAAACTATAAGCAGTCCAAAACATCATCTGCATTGGCTTTGGGTGATAACGCGGAGCTAAACGATACCAAGTAATGTTGATAATTTGATACCTACCAGCAGCTGTAGAACAATTACCTGTGTTGGGGCCTGTGACAATTGTGACGCATATCTCAGGATGTCGGCTCAGGTCGTTAACTTGCTGTCCACCATACAATAGCGAATAGGGACGGTTCCCACTGGCTTCACTTGCGGAGATGGTTCGCATTAAAGCACGGATATAGGGGTCGCCCTGTTTCATCACCAAAGGCGGCTGTTTATCTGCAAAGATGGGATCGGAAGGCGATCGCAAGTCTCCAATATACCATTGCAACAAATACACAAAGCCAAGAAGCGCAGCTATTGGCCCAATAAGTTTTTCAACACCTTTGAATTCAAAGCCTTTCAGAGTCCGACTCCTTCAAATTCGCTCTCTTTGCTAACAAAAATCATCGACGAACTTATTCCAGTAAAGTTCATACCTGATTGTTAGTTACATGGTATCCGTTATTCCTGAGTGCTGTAAACCAGAACTATATCAACTCATGCCCTATAAGTATGGAGCAGAAGATGCAATGATAAGACAAATAGGTGAAGAAAAAGTTGAACTTGAAAAAGAAATATATAAAATGTTGTTTAGGATTTGATGATTCTATAACGATTACATTACGTGGATTATATGTCTGAACTCACAGATGAACTCGATTATATTTGGGGTTGGTTACAATCAACGAGTCTCGAATTTGTTGATTGCTACAATCAGGGCTTAACTCGTCAACAAGTTGATGAGATTGTCAAAGTTATGCCATTCAAATTATCTGATGAATTTTATGAACTTTATCAATGGCGAAATGGAATAGCTGACCTTGGTTTTAACAATTATTATCCACTGGTTGAATTCTTATTTCCAGATCAATTATTTAGTAATTCGCCCACTTTATTCTGTACTTTACAAGACTCGATCTCAAATTATCATGATTTATGGCAACTTGAGCAATCGATTATGATAAATAAGCCGTATGATAGTTATAAAGAATGGGATCAAAAATGGTTTCCTATTGCCTCATTCGAGAATAAAAGAATTCTATATATAGTTGGCGATCTCGATCCATCTCCAATTTATCTTGTCGATTATATTTTTCTTGATAATCCATTAAGAGTTTATAAAAGTCTCATAAGTATGATATCTGTAATTGCAGAATGTTGTGAGTTGGGTTTATATCAAATTATTCCAGATGAATACGGTGAAGAAGAAGATATGATAATACGGATAGATGAAGACAAACTTGAACTTGAAAAAGAGATATATCGAAAATATAACTCATAGTTAAAGATCATCTGAAGAAGCGAAAATTTTCTTCTTAATTGGGATAAGGATCTCCTATATTAGGGTGCATCTCAGTTTTTATTTTCCAATGAAAGAATAAATGTCATTGTGAACGCAAGTGCGTCTCGTAGAGAGGAGGAACGACGTTCGCAAGAGCGTGTCGCAGACAAGCAATCGCATGGACTCGCACTTAGTTGGAGATTTTGCGATTGCTTCGTAACGCTTCGCAATGACATGCAAAAAAGTGGGATGCTCCCATCGCTTTGTCTATCATAAATGAGTGTTGGGTTAAAGCGCCGTATGAGCAATGCGCCTTAACCCTATATTTTAGATGTAGGATGGAGCGATCGCTTCAGAAAGTGAAATCAAGGGCGTTCAATTTAGATGAAGCAAGCTACTCGACAAAGTGCGACACCGATAGCGAGTCCGCGAGCGTCATAGCCCGTCGTAGACATCATTTTGGGAAATAGAATCCTCTAGGATATCAGCATTGTTGAAATAGCTCCTTAAAGCTTTTTGAGGCTGCTTCAGGTTTAGCAACAATTTCGACAATTTTATTGCGTGCATCTGCTTCAAACAGCGCCTCAGCAGCAACTTGGGCAACTTTTTGCCTGGGGATGCTACCGTCAAACAGTGTATCAGCGCTCTGCATCACGATCGCGTCGAGGTTATCTTCATTCTTCAACCCACCAGGTCGCACAATCGTATAAGTCAGACCACTTTTCTGGATATACTCTTCAGCTTGCTTTTTCCACACCAAAATCAGCCAAAACAAGTTCAGTGGATGGAATAACTGCGAAGTACACAAAGAAGAAACAAAAACAAGATGCTCAATTCCCTTTGCTTTGGCAGCATCTACTAAATTTTTAGTCCCTTCAAAATCTACTTTATAAGGGCCAGTGGGGTCAAAACTAGGTTTTGCACCAGTCGCAACCAACAAAACTGTGCTGTCTCCCAACGCAGTATTTAAACTTTCTGGTTGTAATACATCGCCTACAACCAACTCGGCTTCAGGAGACAGAATACCCCTAGCTTTATCTATATCCCGCACCAAAGCCCGAACGGGAATATTCCGCGCTATCAACTCTTGCACAATTCGGCGACCTGTTTCACCCGTTGCCCCTGCTACAAATGCTTTCATAAGAAATGCTATCCTGGGAAACTATTGTGTGCTTGTTAAGTTCTTTATTTTAGTAATTCTATGGAGTTGATGGCAGATTAATGAGGTTTTGGTCAAAATGGGATATTGATGCAAAATGACCCAGGCACGTGGGGAACTATTAATATAGACGAACGCCAAAATATACAGTAATGCATTTATGCTTTCAAGACAAGGCGAATATAAATCCTGGGAAATAACAGAAGCAGTTTTACCTGTAGCGTCCAGCCAAGAAGAGGCTAAGGATACATTAACAGACGTAAATGTAGCGACGCTCACAAAATTTTACGGTCGTTATCAAGATTTTATGGAAATGCCTGCCTCGGCAGAGAAGGTTGCTGAGTATCTTAATGCTCACGCTTCATGGTTTTCTCGTTGCGCTCAACCCATGAAAGTGCAATTACTTGGGGAAAATGGCTATGCTTTAGTAATTGGTCGTTTTGGTGCTTTCGGTTATGAAGTAGAACCGAAAATTGGTTTGGAATTATTGCCCCCAGAGGAGGGTATTTACCGCATCCGTACAATCCCCATTCCTGATTACCAAGCGCCTGGTTATGACGTAGATTATAAGGCATCTCTACAGCTAATAGAAAACAATGCTTGCAGTAGCGCCGAGGTTACGAGAGTTGAATGGGAGTTAGATTTAGTAGTTGATTTGCACTTTCCCCGGTTTATTCAGCGATTACCCAAATCTATAATTCAATCTACAGGCGATCGCTTACTTAACCAAATTGTCCGCCAAGTCTCCCGCCGCTTAACTCGCAAAGTTCAGCAAGATTTTCAGAAATCTTTGGAAAAATCTCTTCTTGTTAATTCTAAACAAAAGCAGTGATTTAACAGTCCTTTGTCATTGCTCATACACTAATGACAAAGGACAAAGGACTAATGACAAAGGACAAATGACTACGCTTTAGTAAGAAGTCTTTGGACAATTTGCACTCCAGTAACAGCTTGCCAAGCAAAAAGTCCCAAAAGCGTGAAATTTAGCAAAATATGAGTTGCACGTGCCCAATTTGCCCCTTTCTGCATATAAGGCGACAAAGCAGCAGAAAATGCAATCAGACCTGCCATGCCCAGTCCTGCCAGCAGGTGAGGCCCCACAAATAACTTTTGATTATTGATGTAGGTGACAGCCATACCACCAATCGCACCTGCTACGGTCAAACCTAAGAGTATAGACCCGATTTGGTAATGTCTGAGGTTATATCTACCTTTAATCAGTTCTTTCTTTTCTTCCCCCTGAGCATTTCTGGTACGCTGTACTTTCAGCCCCAAGTAGGCAGCATAAATTGAGAGTGCTAATAGTGCCCACATCAGCACCGGATGGAAGAAGTTTAGCCAATATTTCACCGACGCAGAAAGTTCCAGACTCATAGTGTTCTCGCCTAATTATTAAATCTTCATAAAAATTAGCATAACTCTATTCTCTGTGCTTAAAGTTGCACAAATTAAAAGAGATTAAGGGATGAGGAGAGAAGACAAGAGTGAAGCCTGCCTTAGCTTAAATTTGCATCCAGTCAATAGATAGAATGCTTGCCAAGACTGCATTTCTAAATTTTTAATTTTTAATTTTTAATTTTTAATTGCATAACCCTCTTGCCAAAGTGGATAAACAATCTCAGACTGAGTTTTGAGGGTAGACGAACAAAACCCCTGTGTGGGATATCATTCATGACTGAAAACAACGATACTTTGCTGCTAAAAGCTGCTAAAAGTGGCGATATCAAGGGGCTGTGTGCGCTACTAGCTACTGGTGCGAGGGTGGACGCGTGCGATCGCCAAGGTACGACGGCGTTAATGTTTGCTGCCAATTTAGGTTACACCGAAATTGTGCGATCGCTGCTGGATGCCGGGGCAAATATCAACTTGCCCAGAAAGCTCTATGGTTTGACGGCTTTGATGTTGGCGGCTAGTGGCAAACAACTTGACATTTTGCAGCTTTTACTATCTAAAGGTGCTGATGTTAATGCCACTAATGAAGATGGCAGCACAGCTTTAATGGCAGCAGTCCTCAAAGGTCATATTAATGTAGTACGAGTCTTATTGGCTGCTGGTGCAAAGGTGAATATCGCCGATAAAGATGATGATACTGCGTTGAAACTTGCCATTAAGCAGGGAAACATCGAAGTTTTAGAAGCAATTCTCCAAACTGGTGCTGATGTCAATATCCCAGATCGAGAAGGTGAGACACTCTTAACATTAGCGGTAGACTTGGGGCATCTGGAGGTTGTGGAAGCACTGCTAGCAGCAGGGGCTGATGTGAATATGAAAAACGCTGACAGTGGAACTGCATTATCGGCAGCAGCAGCAAGTGGACATAGTGCGATCGCAACAGCTTTACTCGATCGAGGTGCTGAAATTAATCTCCAAGACCAAGATGGTGAAACTGCCCTACATATTGCCGTTGTGGAAGGCTACATTGATGTCGTGCAAGTATTACTGAATAGGGGTGCAGATGCCCAAATTAGGAACCACCTGGGTGATACGCCACTGCTGGTAGCAGCATTGCAGGGACATAGCAAAATTGTCGAGGCACTCCTGCGTTCTGGGGGAGATATTAATGGTAAAAATCTTGGCGAAGTACCTTTGACGTTAGCTGCATCACAAGGACATACCCAAACAGTGAAAGTGTTGCTAGACTATGGCGCTGATGTCAACACTGCGGGGGATGATGGCAAAACCGCTTTGATTAAAGCAATCGAACGCAAGCACACAGAGATCGTACATTTGCTGCTGGCAAAGGGGGCAGATGTGAATTTTCAAGATTCAGCCAAGGCAACATCATTGATGTGGGCTGCCTCATCAGGTTATAGCGAAATTGTACAGTTATTACTTCAAGCTGGGGCAGATGTGAATTTGAAAAATCGGGGTGGTTATACTGCTTTGATGATTGCAGAATTTAATGGTTATAAAAATATAGTACAGAGTCTGCAAAAAGCTGGGGCGCAAGAATAGCCATTTTAATTCTGAATTTTTCAACTAAAATCTTTTCAGAAATATCTTGAAAAATCATTAAATGAAAGTTGTTAAATCAAATATAAAGGAAGTTTAAAACAACTAAGTTTAGACCTGAGAAACAAAGAAAGCAAAACTCCGTCGTAGCTGTTGTGAACTTACTACGCCGGAGAAAAGAAAAATTAAAACGTCAAAAGTGAGCAGGCTAAATGCTTGCGTGACAAGGATATAAAGAAAGCAAAAATGAAGAAGTAAATTTACTTTTTACTTTTTACCTTGTACATTTTACCTTTTACCTGCTCTCCCCCTTGACGTTTCCTACTGTGCTAGATGTGCAAAATATATAGTTTTTGTTTGAACGGAAATGTATTCTAAGGATCATTTTTTATGTATTATCCGAAAGGCTAAATACAAATGAATCCTGAAAAAAGGTTAATGTGCGACTATTTGGGCGATCGCTATGGAAATTCCCAGAAAAAATAAATTAAAAATTAAATTTAGTGCGGTGAATCCCCAGTTACCGAACCACTTTTCGGTTGGAGTTTAAGCACAATCTATAAAATTTGTAGAACAACTAGTGTCATATCATCAGTGTTTTGCTTATCATCACCAATGAATTGCTGAACTTGGTCAAATAGGTAATCCACAATCTCCTCTGGGCCATTGCAGTACTTGCAAGCCGTATTGAAGCCAGCGACAAAGTTATCTTCATCGAAGCGATCGCCACCAGCTGCTGCCGCATCGGTCAAACCATCTGTATAGTAAATAATTGTATCCCCAGGCTCTAACTGTACCTGAGCATCTTCATATTGGCTGCTAGCATCCAAACCGATTAACATTCCTAGAGTATCTAAACGGCTAACAGTTTTCGTGGCTGCGTGCCACCACAAGGGAGGATTGTGTGCCGCATTGCTATAAGACAAAATTCGACTATGGGGATTATATTCTGAGTAAAATAGCGTTACAAAGCGGTGGGAATTTTCCAAATCCGCATACATAACTCTATTTAAGTTTTGCAGAATTTTTGCTGGGGAATTCCCATGTAGCACTTCTCCCCGTAGCATTCCCCGCATCATCGTCATAATCAGCCCAGCAGGGACACCTTTGCCCATGACATCTCCAATCACCAAACCCCAGCGACTAGTTTCTATATCGCCTTTAGTCTTGAGCCGAATCTTATTCTGATTGGTAGCAATAAAGTCGTAGTAGTCTCCGCCGACGCGATTTGCAGGTTTACAACGTGCGGCTAGCACTGCACCAGGGATTGTGGGGCATTGACGTGGTAAAAGTCGCCGTTGAATTTCTGCGCCAATTTCTAGTTCTTGGTCTAGGCGTTCTTTTTTTCTTAGTTCTACAGCTAGTTCATCGTTTTCGATCGCTACTGCTGTTTGGTCTGCAACTAATCTAACTAACTTTTGCCTAGTTTCTGTCCAACTATATTCTGGATCGCGGCTCAATACATAGAGCCATCCCCGTTCTGTATGCTTCACCAGAATCGCCGTACCAAAGATTTGTACATCTGGCCCCAAATAGCGATGCATCTGGTCATCTAAAATTCCTGTCGCATTGGCTAGAGGAGCAGTATTCGGCAAAAGCGTGATTTGACTGCTGGCTATTTCTAGCGCTTTGCGGATATTCTTGCGCTGGCCACTATCTTGCCAATGTAACTGTTCTAACCTTACTTGACCATTAGGTTTGTAGAGAAACAGGGCGCTGCCGTCTGCATCTGTCACTCTTGTTGCCATTAGTGGGATCAGTTCCAAAAACTGATTCAAATTATTGAAACTTCTCAGGGCAAATCCTAAAGAACTGAGCAAATCTTGAATTTTGTTCTGTTCCCGGTGCAACCTTGCCACGAGTTCTTTGAGTGCTACGACTGGTGTGACATCTGTCGCAGCACTATTGTTGTCAGTGGGTTGAGAGGGCAGTTGAGACACAGGCACAGGTATTATTGCACTTTATATTGGCAGATTTTAGATTACTTATAAACCTTTTGGCTTTGGCATTGCTAAACCATATTTAGACAAGACTTGCCACTTTAGCAAGAGTATAAAGACGTAACAGGCAACTTTTATCGGTATTTTATCTGCTTATTGGATTTTTGAGGGAATATTAGTCATTTCAAATCATGTCTTTTTAGTTAAAACTCAACCCGTAAAAATTACTAGTTGCAGTAATAGTTCAGAAAAACTTTCATTTTTTCATAACTTAATTCCCAAAGCATATCTCTAAAGTTATAAGAATACTTTATTCAAAGAATAATTTATAACGCTTTCAGAGTAACTGTTTGGGTGTAAGCAACTAAAAAACTAGAAGTCTCTTCAGTGAAAACCTCTATAAGCGCTCAAATCGAGCTTGGTTTGATAAATAACAGACTTATATTAATTCCCAAAGCTGAGAATATGTAAATAAGTCTTGAAATCGCCATAGCCAATATAAATTAACTGCGGAGGGAAACCATCCCGTAGTGCTGGACTCACCCGCGCTGGCTCCCCAACACACTGTTCACCGCTTATACGGCTGTCCATCCCACAATAGTTGTGTTTGTGGGAGCTAGCATCTCGCGCGCCCTTGAAACGGCTACAAAATGTAAGTTTACGGGCTTTTGTATTTAGCAACGAAATGTCTGTCCTGTTATATACAAAAGCCCTTCGGGGGGTGAAAAAAGGGCATTAGCTTGAGATTTTAGCAAAAGTCACCCATTTCTTGTGACAAACTTGTGATTTTACGACTTTAACTATTTCTAGTTAGTTCAAGTGATAATACCAGATCGGCTATCCCTAAATTCATGATTTTGTCAAGAAAAATTTTTAACTCCAAATTTTTCAATTAGCCACTCAAGAGAGCTTCGACAAATTCATAGCTCGAAAAGGGGCGCAGGTCTTCAATTCCTTCGCCAGCACCAATAAAGCGAATGGGTAAACCTAGCTGTTGCACAACGGCAAGGGCAACGCCGCCTTTAGCAGTGCCATCTAGCTTGGTTAAGACAACGCCACTCAGTTGGGCAGCTTGGGAGAAAACTTCGGCTTGCCGTAGTCCATTTTGACCTAAAGTTGCATCTAAAACCAATAGGGATTCTACTTTGGCATTTGGGGCTTTTTTGTCGATAATTCGCCGAATTTTACCGAGTTCATCCATTAAATTTTTCTTGTTTTGCAGTCGTCCAGCTGTATCTACCAGAAGTAATTCTGTTTGCCGCGATTGGGCAGCTGCGATCGCATCAAACACAACTGCTGCCGGATCTGTATTTTTCCCAGGATTGGCAATTACTTCTACACCACTTCTACTACCCCAAACCTTCACCTGTTCCACGGCGGCGGCGCGGAAGGTGTCTGCTGCGCCAATTAAGCATTTATAGCCAGATTTTTGTCCCAAGTGGGCAATTTTGCCGATGGTGGTGGTTTTACCGGCACCATTCACCCCAGTAATTAACCAAATGTTCAAGGTTTCTTTTTCTGGGGTAAAGCTAGTTTTGTGGGATGCAATGCTTGGTGCATCCAGCATATCCCGGAGAATTTTTTTCAGATAAGCGATCGCTTCTTCTGGTGCAGTAACTTCTTCTCGAAGTTTTGTTTGTAGGGCATTGATAATAAAATCTGTCGCCTCTACACCGACATCAGCTTGCAGCAGTAATGCCTCAATTTCTGTTACAGCAGCTTGGTTAAGGGGCCCTTGACCAACGATCGCCTTCAGTTGGTTGAGAATACTCCGGCGAGTTTTGTCTAACCCTTGCCGGAGCTTTTTCAGCCAGGTAATTTCTTCAATAGAAACGTCTTCTGGATTTCTACCTTGAGCTGCTAAGACTTTTGCCGACCAGACAAATCCATCATCAAATACCAGTCCGGGAATTTCCTCTCCTATTTCTGAGGTTGCAGCGATTGGCTGTACTATCTCTGGTTCTGGAACTTCAATGGCGGTGGCTATTAGTTGATCCAGTTTTGCTTGCCGTTCTGCCGCCGCCCGTTCTAAGAAGGATAAATTAGCTGGTACTATTGGCTGCGTTGCTTCTGGTGTAAGGGTTTTTCCAACTTCATTTGCCGTTATTTCTGGGCTTTCAACATCTGTTTCTTCAACAATTGTATTTACAGAAGAATCTTCTCTACTTTCTTCTTCAGTAGCTACTTGGATTACTTCTGGCTGTGATATTTCTAGGGTTGTACTGACAGATTCCTCTGTTGCTTCTGATTCAGTGATTTCCGCAATTGCCGTTTCTACAGTTTCAGGTTCTGCTGAGGCATTTGCTGTATCAGGTGGAGTTTCGACTACCTCAGCCTGTTGTTTTTGCTGAATATTTTTGTAAGCAGCTTTAGCAAAAGCCAACAAATCTGGTGCAGTTTCAGCAGTTGAGATTTCAGCTGGCTCTGGTTGGGTTTCTTGTGCAGGAATTTCTTCCTGTTTTTTATCAGAAGGAGTCTCAGAGGAATCGTTATGTTGACGACGGAACCAATTAAAAACCATTGCAGCAGTATTAGTTATATGAGTTATAAGTTATAAGTTATGAGTTTAATTTAACTTTGCACTTTTTCTTGGGGTGAAAGCTTCCCGGTTATCCTCACCTTTTATCGCCACTTTAAACAGAATCAGCTTCCTTTGGTTCAGCGTACCGTCTCCTCTTCTCCCAAAGAAAGAGGCTAGAGCCAGGAGAGAAGTTCCGCGCCAAGAAAGCCGCAGAAGCGACTACAGACTTTTCTCCATAGCAATATAGGAATTACGAATTACGTTAGCGTAGCGGTAGCGAGCCTGCGTTCGCTTTTAGCGTCTCGTAGAGAGCGTCATTACGAATTACGAATTCAGGTAGGGTACTATGCTGTTTTTTTCTGCTCAGTGACTCGGCGCAAAACACCGTTAATAAATCGATGACCGTCGTCTCCACTGTAGCGTTTGGCTAGCTCCACAGCTTCGTTGATGGCGATACTATCTGGAACTCCTAAGAACTTCATTTCTGCCACAGCGATTTGCAGGATATCGCGGTCAATTTGGGCGAGGCGAGTTACTTGCCAATCTACTAAAGCAGTAGAAATGAGTTCATCTATAATATGTCGATTTTCGTTGACGGTAATCACAAGCTCTTTAGCATAATTACGGACTCCCTTATCCTGATTAGCCAGTTGAATCAATTCGGGGAAATCAACTGCTGTACCCAATTGATTGATTGCTGTCTGGGTGCAGGCGATCGCTTCTTGAAGCATTGCTCTAGCAGAATTGAGATCGGAGGCCCGAGTTTGGCTACTTAAAATGCGATCGTTACTGCGTTGCAGTTCACCTGCGGCATTATCGAGGGTATCTTGCACTTCTGAGGTCAGGGTGCGTACTGCTCCTAGCACCAATTTGGATACTAGTTGATCGTCTGGTAATGTATCTAATTTCTTTGGGTTGACTGGCAATTGGCTAAGGCTTAAAAGTGCCAATTCACGAGCAATTTGCTGAGGTTTACGAGGTTGCATAAAAGTGAGGGGTGATTGTGCGAGAAATGATTAACTAGGCCGGGCAAACTTACAAGTCTATCAATTTTGGCACAGTCAAACAACAACATTAGGCATTTGCTTGTGACTTTGCCAGATTGAATTTAAGTTTCTTCAACGGAAATAACCTACCGCTTGATTTCGTCGTGTTTCACCTCCAGATTAGACTCTTTGGGGAAAAGCAAAGGCGTATTGGGGGCGACAATGCCACCTGATACAACTATTTTAAAAGCGTCTTCAATGGACATGGAGAGGTTCACTACCTCATCTTCAGGAACGACTGCGTACCATCCGGTAGTTGGATTTGGGGTGGTGGGGATAAAAACACTGAGGACGGGGCGGGACATCTGGGCTTGGATATCACTGCTGATTGCACCAGTGACAAAGGCGATCGCCCAAATTCCTCGGCGGGGATACTCTACCAAAATTACCCGACGAAATTTGCCATTAGAATCTTTTAGTATTGTTTCTAAAAGCTGCTTTAGAGTTTTGTATACCTGTCCTGCTAAAGGAATTGCCTGTAATAATCGCTCGCCAAAATCTAACAACCACCGTCCAGCAATATTGCGAGCCATCAAGCCCATCAATAAAATACACAGTAGTGGTACAGCTAATCCTACTAATAAATTCAGTAAATTTACTAGAATTGGATTTAACCCATCAAAGGGATTCAGTTGTTTGGGAATTTGGGTGAGGAAGTTGATTACCCAACTAGCAATGGTAATTGTCAGCCAGATAGTAGTTGCTAGGGGAATTACTACCAACAAACCAGCAATCAGGTCGTTTTTTAAGTCCTGTTTTAGGCGATCGACTACCAAGCCCCGATTCTCCTGTTTTAAGCTAGAGGAACTTTTGTTATTGGTATCCATACCAGCAAATTTGTCAAATAGCAAAGGCCTTACTTGCAGCAGAAGTTGCTTCAAGTAACTATCCGAAATACTAGCAGCCTGGCTGCTACGGCAAAAACACGTACTTGTTGCTGTAAATCAGCTATTTTCCTACAAGCATACACATAGATATCAACCAATCCGATGGCGGCCGGTTATTCTCAGAGGATGTTACTTTTCCTTGTAAGACTTGTAAATGATTGTTGCAAGTCATGAGGTATTACTAATCTATCGCGCTCAATCAAAAGCTGCTCATGATTGTGAAAGTAGCACCAGGTAAACTGAGGAGTTATTTTATTGGGTCAGTCACTCACTTTTGATCGGGAGTGACTTTTATGAAAATGGTCTGTTAAAAATATTAATTTATTATGGTGGTTTTGTTTAAATGTAAAGCACGTTAGGGTAGTACAGCTAGCTGTGCTACCCTATTTCGGAAAAAGTCCGATTTTGCGATCGCCTACCCACCCGATCGCTGCTTGTCGATTTTACTGAGAAACCTTCTTATACAGTCGTTTCATGCTACGTCAATCTGCGTAGTTTCCGAATCCGCACTCTGTAATTGTTGTGTACTTTCTTGTGCAAGAATTGCTGTTGTGCCTAAATTAGGTTGTGGTAGATACTTCATTTCCCAGACTTTGAGCAAAATCAGGTATTCGTAGAATGCCTGCAATGTACACCAAGCAAGTCCAGCGTGTCCATCTAAACAGCCGCCTAAGATAAAATACATATATAAAAAGCGTAGCAACGGTCTAGCAGGTAAACGCAAAGATAAATCTTTTAGAGCGCGGCGTTTTTCGACTTCCGATTTGCCAAAGAATAAATCTTGCCAGTTGACGTTTCCCTGTTCTAGCTGATACAGGGTTTCTTGAGCTTCATCTGTAGAATAACGGTTATGTTTGTCAATCCAACGGCTCAAACCTTTGCTACAAGTGTAGTGGGGGTATGTTTCCTTTAAAAAGCTAGTTGCACCCTCACAAACTTCTCGTTCAGTATGACCGTAGTCTGTAAACCACACTTTACCGTGGCGGAAGAGGCGCATTTGGTAACGGGGATACTGTGTGCTGTAGCGAATCCAACGATTCATGAACATGACACGTTCAGCCACGTAGTAACCAATATAGTCTGGATGCTGACTTGCCTTTTCGCATTCCGCGAATAGTTCTGGTGTCATCCGCTCATCAGCTTCGAGAATATAAACCCATTCGTGCTTCGGGGGGATAGACTCTAACATCCAGGTGCGCTGGCGGCCGTGGCTTTCAAAAGCGTGTTGGACGACGCGGATGGGATAGCGACTAGCGATTTCCATAGTGCGATCGCTACTGCATGAATCCACAACAATGATGTCATCCGATAGCATAGCCGATTCAATACAAGCAGCAATATCTAGTTCTTCGTTATATGTCAGTATGTAAATTGAAAACATTACCCAAGTTTTATAGCGATTTTACTCAGTGATAATTGCATTTTTATTTTTATTAGCTACTAGGAGCATGGCAGTATAAGCCGTCAATAATTTTTGGATCCGTCCTACTGCCATGCTAATAGTTAATTAGCGGGCGGTAGCTCTGGCTTTACCACCTTGTACAGCACCCCTACCTCTTAAGCCTGTCCAGCCGATGATAATGTAACCAATGGATAACAGCAAACTGCTAATCCCAATCCGTAGCCCAGACTTCCAAGCAGTATCTTTTGCTTGTTGTAGTGCTTCGTCTCTGCGCTGGCGAACCTGGCTCAGTTGTTGAGCTCGTAGCGTCTGAATATCTGTTTGTTGTTCGATAGCTTTGTCAAGCGCTTGGGGATCTGTTTTAGCCTTCTTCAGTAACTCTTTGATATTTGCGGGAATTTGAGAGCTTTCCAGTGCTTGCTTATATTTTTGATCGTCCTTAAGGATTTCACTAAACTGAGTTTTGGTTTGGTTTCGCAGTTGCTCTAGTTGAGCTTTTCCTTGATCGGTATTCAGTTGTGCTTGCAATTGCGATAACCGAGTGTTCAGTTGGGTTTCTGCCTGATCTGCTTCTTGGGTAATGCGGTTAAGTGTTTGAGTCTTAGCTTGATTGACGTTATTGAGGTGCAGGGGAAAAATCAGCAAGAACATCAACCCTAAAATACTTGAGAGGATCGCGGCGGTAAATCTTAAATCGATGCCTTGGGGGCGATCGCTTCCTGCATCAGCGCTTTCTATCCAATAGGCAGCAAATAGCAGCCCCAGTCCTACCAGAGGAACAATTCCCCGATCGACTAGCGCTGTTGCCAAGTTGATTTGCCATACCCGATCGGTCGGTTGAAAGGGTAACAATAGAATCAAAAAGTCCACAAAAAAGGACAATATGCAGATTATTCCAACTACCTTAACTGTGAGGGCAGTACTCACGGAAGTAAAACGGTTAACCATAATTTTTCAAACTGGCGGTGAATATGAGTGATTTTCATATTTCAAGTTACTTGAATATTGTGCCCATGACCGTGACTGTTGTGTAGAAACACAAAGCAGATTCAATACTGGCAAAGGCTATCTGCCTCTTGGTTTTCAACTAGGCCACAGTAACATTTGTGATGTACAGTGTCTTCAGGAAATTCCTGGTGTTTTAAGATACTAACCTAATGTAGAGATGTGGAATACGACTCATTGAATATGTAACATCTTGCAGCAATGGCTTGGAAGTCTCAGCTACACAGATAAAACCTGCCTACGCGGGTTTCAAAATCTTAATTTTCCATTAGTCCACACAACTCTCTTAGTTTGTAAGAGCGGGGAGTGTCAATATCTCCCTCATCCTTACATTTCTCCCATAAGGACTTGTTCCCAAATGGGCAGATCCTCCGGTCGATCGATATCAGCTAAAGGCGACAAGTTAACGTGTGATAAATTAATATTCCGGGCAATTTCCAAGGTTTTCTGGAATACTTGAGCAGTTCCCCACTCGATGTTAGCGAATAACTCCGGTATGGGTTGGCACAAACCAATTAAATAATATCCACCATCGAGCGCAGGGCCGAGTACGAGGTCAAAGCTGTGTAACTTCTCAAAGGCTGTTGTTAGAATCTGGGCATTCACTCCAGGACAATCTGTACCGATGATAATTATTTTGTCTGCACCAGATTCAAAAGCATCAAAAAGCGATCGCGCCATCCGCGAACCTAGATCCCCTTCACCTTGAGAGTGATAAACCAAATCCAATCCTAGCCAGTCTTGCATAAGTTGCAAATTGCCACCTGCAAACTGCACTTCCATAGATATGGCAATTTTCTTTTGCAATTCTTGAACTTGAAATATTGTATGTTCAGTCATTTCCCGTTGAAGATTGGCAGCACCAAGATTTCCTAAAGCAGGTATCAATCGAGTTTTTGTCTTACCTGGTTCTGGATAGCGAGTAAAAATAATCAGGTGCTGTTTTGGTTTTACTGGTAAGTTCAGCACAAAATACCTTGTTTGATTCAACTAAAAATATCTTAATAGCAATAATCACCCTCGTTGTTGGTTGTAGCGTGTTCTTTTGCCATTCGCATTGCTCCTAAAATAGTCGAAATATAGACGCAGCGTTTAGCCTTACCAGCATACTTGCTAGAAATGGTTATACTTCGAGGTAGCGAAATAATATTACCTCTGTAATCAAATTTAATTTGCCTAACGCCATTTGAAATTTGTAAGGTCGTTTCCGCATCTAAACGCACATTTGAATCTAAGTTATTCCAGTTAGCGCCAGATGGATTTACTGTAGCAGGATGAACTGCCCATTGAACTATGCTGTTTTGCTCACGAAAGCTGGCTTGCCAAGTCAATTTTTCCTTGGTGGCTTGGCTTTGGGCTTGGCGCATAGCAAGGTAAACTTGGTTTTGTGCAGTGTTGAGGCGGCGAGTCTCCACAAAAGCTAGCCAATTGGGTATTCCTAGCGTGGCTAATATACCAATTAATAAAATAACCACTAAAATTTCTGGTAGAGTAAAACCACTATTGGAGTGCTTATTAAAAACATTTTTTGCATTAACTATAAACGGTAAATGCACCCGTGTATTCATTTTGTATTCTAGTCTTGTTTCAGTAATTTAACTGTTGATCAATATTTGAGTTTCTTGACTTTTTACTTCGCGTTGCTTAGTAAAGCTGTAGAGTAAGGTTGGTACTATAAGAATTATGATGATTTTCAATAACAGTTTGGAGGTGAAATTTATATTTTTAAGTTTTGAAGGATCGTTAATAAAATAATTCCACAAAAATCTAGCGGATGCTAAACCTCTTTGTCGATTAAATGGCTTCTGTAAAGCTTTGCAGGTCAGGTATTTGTATAAATTAGCTAGGCTTATATTCCAACTATTCTTAAGTGTAGAAGGTTTTTCTTTATAGGCTTTCTTAAGCACTTGCAAGCAGGATTTTTCCTGTCTGATAAGATTTGAAGAAACTGAATTACCACTTATACGATATAATATTTGTACAGATGGTACACAGATAAAATCAAACTTAGAGGCTAATCGTAGCCACATATCCCAATCCTGAGCTGCACTTAAAGATTCGTCAAAGCCACCTAATGTAATTAAAGACTTTCTACAAATCAAGGGATTGGAACCATTCTCTAGAAAATTATTTAGTAATAAATTTTCATAAACATTTCCCTTAACATTGACGCGTTTGCCTGAAAGTATAAATTCACCATTTTTATCAATATAATCAGTCCAACTGTAAGCTACTTTTGCTGTAACGTTTTCTTGCAGAGCCTTTAATTGAGACTGAAGTTTGTCGCGTGTCCACAGATCGTCTGCATCCAAGAAACTAACAAATTCTCCAACTGCACGGTGTAGACCTCTGTTACGACTAACGTTTCCGCCGGCGTTGGGATAGGAAAAGACTTGTATTCGTGAGTCAGAGATTTGTGTGATAACTTCTAAAGTTGAATCTTGGGAACCATCATTAATTACAATTAGTTCTAGGTTAGTAAAAGTTTGATGTAAAACAGATTGAATTGTGTAGCTAATAGTTTTTTCACTATTGTAAGTAGGTATGATTACAGATATTTTGGGCAAATTTGGAGTAAAATCAATCATTAGTAACAGGCTATTTTAATTTTTTAGTCCTCTGCCTAAATTACATTTTAAGTAGTAAATAGGACTCATCATACTAGCCAAGTAAAACTCAATCTCAAAAAGAGCAATTAGATTAGTTTTAAATTGCCCTCTATATTGAATAAGGTGTTGTAATACTCGACGTAAATTCCCTAAAATAGTTTTCACAAAAACTATTGGTTTTTGCCAATTTTTCGTGTTTATCAAACGCAGCTGAAAAATACACAATCCACAGCCACGTGCCAGAGTTAGTAGATAATCTCTTTCCAGTCGCCAATGTGGTATTTGATGATAAGTATGCATGGTAGGGTTATACCAAATTTGCCAGCCTGCATAATGTATATAAAGCAAAGGTTCATAGTCATCTCCCTGCACCAAAATACCAGGTAATTTCCCGCTTAAAGTCGGGCGTTGTGGTACATTCTCACACCATACTTGTTTCCTGACAACAAGCGCTGCTCCAGGAGGAAGTCTTAAATTCTCCGCATCAAATAAATGTGGATTTGAGCCATGTTCTCTGATAGCTAAAAAAGCTTGAATTCGTTCAAAATTTTCTGGTGGCTTTACTTCAAAATCTCCATGAATCTGTCCACCCCAAGCACCTGCTTGAGGATGCTCTAATCCAAAAGTATATGCTTGAGCTAACCAATCAGGAGCAGGTAAGTTATCATCATCTAAAAACGCCATTAGCTCACCTCTTGCTTCACGGACTGCCCGCAGTCGTGCAAAAGCAGCTCCTTGTTCGGTTTCTAAAAAGTATCTTAAATGACAGTTGCCATTATATATTTTTTGGTAATTCTGGATTATTTCAGATGTGTTATCCGAACTATTATTATCCACAATAATAATTTCCCAGTTAAGTTTTTCTACTCCTGTCTGGGTTAATAGCTTATCCAAAACTTTAGGTAAACGGGTTGCTCCGTTATATGCAGGGATAGCTACGCTAATATCTAAACTTTCAACCGCTAATTTGCTCATCATACCTGTTTTTTGATAATTTATTTTTTAAAGTATCCGTTTTTCCAAAGATAAAAAGGGCTAATCAAACTACTTAGGAAAAGCTCCATTTCACAAGCAAGTACCAAATCATGTTTGAGCCTAGTTCGATATCTGAGTAAATGCAAAGCAATTTTACGCAGGTCATTGATCGTGTAAGATAAAAGAGCAATTGGTCTATATATCTGTTTTATACTAACCATTCTAGTTACATAACGGCTAAGTCCAATACCTCTAAAGAAGGGGATTAAATAATCTTTTTGTAACCGAGCAATTGGAATTTTATGAGAAATTTCCATTTCTGGGTTATACCAAATTTCCCATCCTGATTTTTGGATATGAGACAGCATTTCTAAGTCTTCACTGGAAAGCATATTGCCTTTAACTCTCCCAGTTAGAATAGATTTTTCTGGGACACTTTCTAACCATGCTTGTTTACGGACAACAAGACCGGCAGAAGGAGGTAGTAATTTTTTGGACGCTTCATATAATAGTGGTAAATTACCTCGCTCTGTGATTGCCAAGAATGGAGCGATTCGCTGAAAGTTTTCTGGTGGTTCTACTTCCCAGTCAGGATGAATTTGGCTAGCATAAGCTCCCGCCTGGGGATACTTTTCACCAAAAGTATAAGCTGCGGATACCCAATTTGATACTGGGTAGTTGTCATCATCTAGAAAACCTATGAATCTACCCTTAGCTTCTGCAACTGCCTTTTTTCGGGCATAAGCTGCTCCCTGTTGCGCTTCAAAGCAATATTTTAAAGGGTAAGGACATTGCCAATTTTTTTGATAGGCTTGAACAAGTTTAGCTGTATTATCAGTGCTGTTATTGTCTACAACTATAATTTCCCAAGATAAGTTTTCTGTGTGAAGTTGCTTTTGTAGTCGCTCTAGTAATTCCGGCAAACGACTTTCACCGTTGTAAGTTGGGATAGCTACAGTAAAGTCAAGGCAATTGTTCATTGCTCTAAAATTATATTTCTAAGTGTGATGTGATGCTCTTTATAGTATGCTCAAGTAATGAAAATACGACAAAATATTACAAATTATTCCTGGTGGTTAATAATCAGTCAAATATGTAAAATCGGGCAGACTGCAACTTATCTATCAATTTTGCTATCAATTTTGCCATTTTATATACCGTATTTTTAGGTATCTTTTTTATTTTATTGCTACAAGTGAATATTTAATTGCAGTCACCATCTTTTTTCTTAAAAGTTGCACCCAAGAGAGTATCGACAATGAGGCATCGTTTTAAGCTATTAGAGGATGATACAGAACTTCCAGCAGAAGCCAGCACAATTTTTAAACCTGGTGCATCTGTTGAACCTGACGCGATTGTACCAAAGTTGGCATTTGGTAGAGTACCGAGATAGTCAAAGGTAATAGTGTGTGGTTGAGTAGAAGCGTATGGTGTAGATTTAGTGTCGGATATTGTAGTGCCAATTGTGTTTGGAGTAGCAATGTTAGTACTCAATACCACTGAGCCTGCTGGAATTTGCAAATCTCCGCCCAAGCTTTGCCAGCTATTGTCAGTTAAGGCAATACCAGAAGAACTGCTAGGATAAACAGCAACTTTTATTACATTGGTGCTATTAGTTGTAAAACTGACACTATAGCTAAGTTTGGTCTTTTTAGCTGTTTGCTGTGCTTGCTGTATGGAGGCTAAAACAGCATCTTGAGCTTTATTCAAGCGTTGTCGGTTCACAAAGGAAAACCAGCTAGGAACTGCGATCGCTGATAAAATTCCGATCATTAGCACCACTACAAGCATTTCTATTAAGGTAAAGCCAGAATCCTGTTGAGGATGAAATCGCTCCTTGGTATCTTTATTACACATCTTAGTGTGGAATAACTTTAAAGTTAGATTGCCCATAATGCCCCACCAATAGTTGTGCTGTGTATATCAAGCTTATTTAGTAAATAAATATCCACGTCCCTGTACGCGGCGGTTTGCTGTCGGAAAGTATGTTTGGTTATTTTGAGAGTAATCAAAATTGCTATTTTGCAACCGAGCTAGTGCATTACCTCGTAAAAACACCTGTGCTGTGGTGTTAGCAACATCAATGCAAGCATAAAAGCCCATGAGACTAACTGGGCTAAGTGTTCCAGTAGGGCAAGTAGGATATGATGGATCTGTACTTGTTGGAATAGAGGTTTGATCGATAAAATCGACTAATACTAAAGGTTGTTGAGTGTAAGTTGCCGAGGCTGTAGCTTTCCATGAATTCATTTGGTTAGTTAGACCTGTTGCTCCTGCTAGATTCAGGTTAAAACGCTGAAAACCTACATCGGGGCAGTGGCTTGTGTCAATATATATGTCATTTGAATAACCAGTACAATTCCCAGCAGTACCAGTAGTAGTACCACTAGCAGCCAGAACTCCATCACTAATTTCAAATCTGGCAATACGAGCCGCCTTTGACCAAGTAGTACTACTATCTTTGATTAAATAGTACGCAACTAATGAGTAAACAAAAGTATCATCTTTTGTGTTTGATGTAGTGCTGCTAGAAAGTGTAATTGCACCTGAGACAAACTTGCGTTTCCAAAACACCAGAATTGCTTGGCAAGTAGAAGAACTAGTACAAACACCAGCTGGTTTAACAGGGGGTATTTGGTCTTGAATTCCTGAGCTTGCTGCGACACTGTTTGAATTCGTAGTTAGTGCATTTTTATCATATATATAGATAGCTTGTTGTAAATCATTGGTAATGTAATCAAGTGCTGTCTGGATTTCTTGTTCAGAATTTGCCTTGGCTTGCTCCTTCTGATCTGTGCTGAGAATATTAACCATGAATCCTAGCAGTGGTGTAAGCACGAGGAATGCCAGCAATAAGGCTACCAAAAGTTCTATCAGGGTAAAGCCATTAACTTGCTGAACAAATTTAGGGCTTTTAATCTGAATTTTGATAAAAAAGCTGAGTATATTCTTCATAACTATGGTCTGCCCTTTAGTGAGAGAAACACATCTAATAAATTGTGATTTAAACTTTATCAGTAAGGGGAATAATTATATTTGTTGAACACACACCGATTTAAAATATAAATATTTTAATGAAAGTGGTCAAATATAAATAAATTTAAGTTCGTAGTTAGCGATTGAGCGTTAAAGCAGTTCTCAGTTGAGTGAAGTCCAAGAACCCCACCCCAACTCTCCCCGCAAGCGAGGAGAGGGCTATGATGTATCTCCTTTAGGCAGGGATAAATTAACTTAACGATCTAACGCAATGTAAAAGTATTGAAAGGTTTGTGATTACTTCACTTTGCTGCATTGCGATCGCAATGAAATAGTTAGATATTTTCACACCAACCCACTTAATTAATGGCACATAATTAATTACAAGTGCTGTTACTCGTGGTGCTGCCAGTAATAGCAAGACGCTGACACAGAGCATTGAAGGAAGTATTTTTAGAGCCGATCTCTGTTGTCATTTCCACTAGTGGGGATTGAGGATCGCCTAAAGTACCTGTGAAAGTTCTTTGTGTTTTTTTGTCACTACCGTTGCTAGCGTAGACAGTTTTAGTAAAGTCAATATCTGACCGATAAACTCGGATTCCCAAACGGTAGCCATCCTTTGGTAGCCCTGTGCTATCAGTTGGGGTACTTGTGGCTACTGTAATTGTTTTAGCCTGAATGTAAAATATTTTGCTTGTGTTGCTTGTACAGTCTGGGTTACTAATAGTTAGGTTGTTATTTGTATCTTTGATCGCGCAATATAGCGATGTTGATGTTGATGATGTAGGAGGTGGCATACTTGTAGAGCTTGGATTAAGTAAATTACCAGCTAATGTTCCATTGGGTGCAGTAGTGGTAGCAGGGGCTGTCACTGCTCCCGTTTTTACCCCGTCAATGAAACTTCTGGCAGCTTGGGTGGCTTGTTCTACACGTTTTGATTGGACGCGAGTTGCTGTTGCAATGACGATGGTAGGTGCGATCGCTGCCAATAAAATAGCAACCACGATTATTGCTACTAGTGACTCAATGATCGTAAAACCACCTTCACCAGATGGGTGAATTATTTGCTGTTGTTTGCGCTTAATCATAGTTACTAAACAGTTTTTGAAATTTTATGATGAACAGGTAGTAGGACGTTGAGTGGTATCGACGATATAACCACTATCTGAGGCTTTTTTGGCACACAACAACGTTTGCATCCATGAATCATCTCGACCAACTTCCCGGAAATACTCATTGGGTTTGTTATTTGGCGTTATCGCTAACTTTTGCGAAAATGCGTCTGGTGATTGCGATAATAAGCCGACATCATAACCCCACAGCCGCTTGGGAGCTAGGTAAAAAGGTACTTGACCACCAGAATTAGCGATCGGATATGCTGTGATAGATGATCCAGTAGATAAATATGCTACAAATGGTGCAGTAGCATAGGCACTACGAGTTCTTTGGATAAAAGAACCGTTAATTGTAGCTGCATAAGCTAGATTGGTGTCGCTATTATTGCCTGTTTGGACACCGAGGCTTGTTGAGTTGGTCGTTGGGTTCCAATTTTCTAAGAAGCGTACAAAGTTGTGTAGACCACCATTATCTTCTGTAGGGCGAGCTGGTGTGTCCCCTCCTGCTGCGACTAAGTTAAAGGTGGTAGGTGTTGCCCATTGCATCCAGTAACTACCCTGTTGATTGCCAGGGCCCATTAGGTTATTCTGTCCTGATGGTGATGCTCCCTCATCAGTAGTGCTGAAAGCAACGTTAATTTGTAACACTGGCAATAAAATTGGTTGGGCTGTTGTATTAGTAATAAATGTTGTTGTTGAAAATGTTGGGGGAGTAGTGAGACTGTTGCCTGATTTGAACCATAGAGCATTGGCTGCGGGATCTGGACTACTACTATTAAAAGTACTGATTGGAAATGAAGTTATTTTCCCGCCCTTGATACCTATAATGGTTGGTTTATTATTGGAATCAAGCGCTAGCTCTCCATTTGTATAAATTGTTGGAAGTGTTGGAAGTGTTGGAAGTATTCCTCTTGTTACAGGATTTGTTAATGTCCCACGGAGAAAGGCAACACGCCGAGGATATCTCAGATATTTCGTATATTTAGGATCGGGATTAGTTGGTGATTGTGATTGTGCTGTTGTACCTGCTAAATGGGTAGTCAGAGAAAAAGTCTGTCTAGTGTCAGGAGGACCAGCAGTAGCAGTAACATCCGACGCTTTTAGACCTAATGGATATGCAGCAACATCACTGGGTAGTGTTACCCACCAATCAGTAGCCGGATCGCAAGCTGAAACAGGTAGTTTCGGACATACTTCCATTAAATATTCTGGTTTTAAATTACTTGTATCAATTATCCTTCGCTGGATGGGTGTAACAAAGTTATTGAGGTAAGAACTACTTTTACTGGCAAGGGGATAGCTGTCACTACCATACCAAGCTGCATTGACGATATTACTGTTGTTGCTAGCAAACCCATTGTTCTGAAATGCGGTAATGGAACTCTGATTCCCCAAGTTATTATTCAGGTCATAGTCTCCATCGCTACGGTAGCCCCTTTGGAAGTTACTAGAAAGAAGTGTAATCGCATCTGACAGCACACTGGCAGGTCGCCAGTCATCCCCAGTGCCGCAGCTTGGTAGTCTAGGGTCTCCAGTACGACAAGCAAACTTTGTATTAAGGGTACTGCGATCGTAAAAAGCAGTACTTGTAGCGTCTGTAAACTCTTGTTCAGTATGTTTATTAAAGTCGCCTTGAATATATACAGGCAAATTAGAAGCTAGAATCAAGCCTTTTTCTACATCTCTATAAGCCTGAGTAGTCCCACGCCAGAGTGGGTTGCCATTGATTAACATAATGGCGTTGGGACGGCGAGTTGGGTCAAGTTTGAAGTCTACAGGGCTTTGTGATTTTTGAGTATCTATTTTTGTTTGTTTTTGTGTCGCTGTATCACTTGCTAAAATTCCAGCAGGATAACTCAAATCTGGCAGTGCATCATCACGAGTAGCGTAAATAATACCGCTATTGGGCAGTAAGTATTCTTGTGTTGCTGTTATGCCAGTACCAGTGCTACTGCCATAAGTTGTTGTCCGCAACAGATTAAGATCTAATACAGTGGCGCGAATCTCCAGAGGTTGGCGGGTTTCTTTGGCGAGTTCATAGTCTGGAGCCGAAGAACCAGCAGATGGATTTGGTACGTTTGCTATTGTTGTCCCAGTTCCATCTCCAGCTACACCATCAGCATTGGTGAATGTTTCTACACCAAGTGTTACATCTTTATGAATTGCCTTAATCTGTCTGGCATCTAAAAAAGCAGTTTCGTAAATTGCACCGTGAGGGATGATGCTATTACTTGGAGAGATACTACCATCTAATATTTGGATGGCACAAATAGAAGCATCAATAGCAGACTGCTGTGAGATTGTAAGTGTCCCAGAGGCGGCGACTAGTGCCATAGCGCTGTTCAGTACTGGATTTACCAACCGCCCATTGGGATACCTTAAATTACCTTGGTAAGTTAGTAAAGTTGAATAGTCAGAAACACCCCTTGTTGGAGCTCCGTAGACAATACCATTGTTGGATAAACCATTTGTAGCTTTATCATAGATAAAACCTGTCACAGACGGAAGACTATTGAGGTTATGAGCCGTAGTACTATTAGTCGGATCATAGTAACTACTTATACAAGCAATTGGTGTTGGGGTTGCCGCATTGTAGCCACTCGCTTTGTAGTGATAGACTGCTGTAGCCCGCATCCGTAAATATGCTTGATTTGATGGTACTTGGATTGTTAAGTAGTCAAAACCGCCTATTACACCTCTAGCATCAACGCTTGTTGCAACGGTAGCTGTTCCCGAAGGAACTGGCATCATATCTGACCAGATTCGGCTACCGCTAAAGCTAGCACTACTAGCAATCGAACCACTGGGTAAATAAATTCCTGCACCAGTGACTACCCGCAAGCCACCCACAGGCTCGTCGGGAGTAGTTGGAACTTTAGCAGATGATGATTCCCAATCTCCATCTCGGTCAACAGTTCCTAAATCAGCTAGTTGCTGTACACGACTGCTGCGAGTACGAGTTACAGTAGAGGCAACTGTCGGTGCTGATAAATCAGGAGGGCTCCAGACAATACCTGTAATATTTTGGGTATCTGTGGTAGTATCTGAACCAACAAATGTTGTTCCGTTCCACCACAATGCAGGTAGGTTATTGCCAAGCAAAATGCGATCGCCAACGTATTGTTCTTTACCTAGTGTTTGTTGCTTTGTTGGTTCTGTAGCTTTAGGTAGTAGGGTAGTAGTATCAGTAGTAGGTATATTCAGTGTTAAATTGGAATAATTAGTTTTAGTTTTACCATCACTAGTAGCAAAGGGATACACCCAAGGGTCTGGTGGACGCAGTGCGCCAGTTACTGGGAAGACTGTACTAGTCGTATAATTTGTACCACTAGCAGAAGTAGTCCCAGGAGGAGGATATTGTATTGCATTTCCACCAAAAGGAACTTCAGCATAGGGTACACGGCGGGTACGGTCTTGAAAGTAAAGTACTAACTGGTTATTACGGATAGTGGATTGTTGCGCTGCACTGGCAGTAGCTGTAGTTAGATTTAATAGTTGTAGTTGCTGTGTAATGCCATCTGTGACATCCTGTGGATCGGTAGATGGAGCATTAGCCATCTGTGCTTGCACCAAGAAATTGATCCGCTGTGCATAAGCTAGGCTATTGTAGGCAATATTATTCGATGTGTCAGTAGTAATAGATTTGTCGGTGTTAGTATCACCATTTTGGGTAGGAGCAGTTCCTTGCCCTTTGAATAAATCCACTTGAGTACCGTTACTTGCATTACCAGTGAAACCACCAGATGCTAAATTGCCACCTACAACAATTTTGGAATTGTCCTCATTATAGAAACAGGAATTTGGACTACTAACCTGATAAAGTCTCACATTATTGCTACCAGCCAGGAAGTTACTATTAGTCAATATCCGTCCATTTAGGTTAAATGCGGTACCAGGGGTAAGTTCTATATCATCGTTATAAACCACCGCATTATTAACTAGCGGTAGTTGTACACGGTCTTGTTGATATTCTAAACCTGAAAAACCTTTATTCCCGGTGAAAGCTTCGTAATTAGCTGCATCAGTACCAGTTGGTGGGTTAGTGATGGGAACATTAGCAGTATAAACAAAAAAGCTTTTTTGGAGTTTACCACCAATACTAACCCAGCCTGTACTCCCCACCAAAGCAGCACTTGTTCCCACACTATTTTTACAACCGTTGCTTACACTACCAGCAGTCATGGGCGGAGTTCTCGCCTCTAGAGGATTTCTAGGGCGGCTGTATGTGCCACTAGTTATAGGCGGAGTTCGGAAGTAGATTCCATAAAGAGTATAGCTGTCAAATTTTCCATTGTTATTTGTATCAATTGGGAACATCCATGCAGTTGACAAATCTGTTGGCTGACTTTCTCCTGTTGGTACAGTTGGATAAGCATAATGCAGTTTTAGTGGAGTTTCGTCTCCTAAAGTATATTCACTCAAATTAGTACTTGATGCTAAAGTACTCTCTAAAACTGTATCTGAAGGTACGGCTCGTGGCAGTCGTCCGTCAGCAAATAGTTTGTTTAATTTTGCTCTAGCTCTGTCAAGGGCTGGTGCTGCGGCATTTAACACAGCCTCATTGACTCGGACATTACTGGCATTTTTGGAGCGTTCAAAAGACCTAAATAAAATGGCAGCAGTCAATAATACAACTACTATTAATACCATTGCCACTGTGGGCAATAAAAACCCAGCATTTTCCGACCCGCGTCTTCTTCGAGTACCAAAAAAAGTCCGTAGTAGCCAAATTATTTGCTTGTTAATTGTTGAGATAAACTGCTTCCTAATTTGTTGTAAGGTTTTTTGAATTGCCTTGAGTAGTTGAAATTTTCGAGACATATCTGCTTCCCTCTAAAGTGCTTTGTAGCGGATTTTCTATTTTTTAGGCTCTTGGACTATGTATAGAAAGTCTTTGTGCAGGCATAATTTTAAGCTGTATTTATTGAACTAGTACATGTTATTAGACTAACTTTAAAAGAAAGTAGCTACAACAAAAAACAATTTAATTTCTTCAAGTTATATCATTTATGAATTGTTCATTTTATTCGGGAAATACTGATTTTTTGAGAATTATTTAATTCAAGACTGACGAATAGTAAGAACATAGCTTTACAGTGAATTTGCGGAAATGTATTTTATCTAAAGGCAAATTTATGAAGATGTTACAGAGTAAGCTTATAATACCCAACTGTTAAATGAAAGATATCAGTTGGGTGCAAATGGGTGCAAAATAATCAGATATAGGGGTTCTAACTTCGGTGCAATAGTGTCGAAACCTCAGCCCGTATTTGCTGACGCAAATACTCGCGTCTCGTTAATCTACGGTGTGTACACAAGTCTTTGGTGACGCAATTTACGATTTATCGCATAGCCCGTGAGATACCTCACCCTGGTTTTGCTATGCAAAACCTGTCCCTCTCCTTAGTAAGGAGAGGGATTTAAAGATAGGGCAGAGTGAGGTTTATCAATATTTTTGGTAATTTGATGACTTCTACTTCTATGTACACAGTAGCCTTAATAAGAAGATGGGCTGGGGGTCAGGTTCAACTACTATCCTCTTAAATTTCGTATATTTTGAGCAATACTTTCCAGCACGCCAGACAAATTAGCGTATACATCATTATTCGTAAATCTAATAAACTTAATTCCTGCTGATTCAATAAAATCTTGTCTTGCTTTAATCGTATTCAGCAGTACCTTTTTGTAAATAGCTTTCGCCATCAATTTCTATAGCTAACTTCAATTCAGAACTATAAAAATCTATAATAAACTTATCTACACTATATTGCCTGCGAAATTTGCAGTTTTTAAGTTGCCTATCTCTTATTTTATCCCAAACAAGTTTCTCGGCTTTTATTATATTTTGGCGTAATTGTCGCCTTTTTTTATTTCACAATTTTTGTTATAAGGTTGAGTCATTTCTATTTCTAATTCTAGTCCCCTCTCCTTAGTAAGGAGAGGGGTAGGGTGAGGTCAAGCGCTAACTCTAAATGTTTATCCAACCTTGAATTGCCCACAATACAATAACCTCAACCCGCCTTTCGGGCACCCCTCTCCTTATTAAGGAGAGGGGATATGGGTTAGGCACTAAAGTATTTTGCTACTGGGTGGTAAGCAATAATCGCAGTGGTAGATTGTTCTGGATAAAGTTGTTCACTTTCATCCATATACAAGTTAATTCTATCAGTCTGCAATAATTCCAGTTGCTTGTATTGGTCTTGGATATTTGGACAAGCTGGATACCCAAAACTATACCGCGAGCCACGATAGCGTTGTGCCAATATATCCCGAATATTATCGGGTTCAGACGCTCGATTACTCGCTACCGCTTCTCTACGAGACGCTACGCGAACGCTATCAGCAGTAAAACCTAACTCCCGGCGAATTCTGGCGTGTGTCCATTCAGCCACAGCTTCCGCCACCTGCACCGCCATGCCGTGGAAATACAGATAATCGGTGTATTGATTGGCAGCAAACAGCTTTTGGGCGAACTCTGTGGCAATCTCCCCTACAGTCACCGCCTGCATCGGGAAGACATCAATAATTCCCGATTCCTTCGGTGCAAAGAAATCTGCTATGCACAGCCGCCTTAACGACTTCTGTCTGGGAAACTCGAAAGTTGCAATCTGTTGTGATTGGTTCTCTGGGTCATATATATGTAGAGAATTCCCCTCGGCTTGACAAGGGAAATATCCGTAAATCACCTGCGGATGTAACAGATTCTCTTCAATAATTCGCTGTTTCCAAGTTTCTAAAACTGGGTAAACTTTCTCAGCTAAGAAAGCTTGATATTCTTCCTTAGATTGTTCCTTTGGTTTGCGGAATTGCCACTGTCCAGCAATCAAAGCTTGTAAATCCAAGTGCCAGAATATTTCCTCAATGGGAATATCATTAGGCTGCAACAACTTCGTTCCCCAGAAAGGCGGTGTGGGACGTTCAATATCTATCGCCACAGCATCAGAACGCCGCGTATCTACTTCTTTTGGTTCAGCAGATACAGTTTCCTTAGCAGTTGTAGTTACTGATTCTTTGTGACCATTTGTCGAAACTTCAGCCGTTTCGACTTCGTTCAAAAATCCTTGCAAATCTTGCCAGTTATCAGCAGCTTTTGCTGGCATTAATTTATCCATGAAGTGCAAGTCAGAAAAGGCATCTTTGCCATAAACAACTTTACCTTTATAGGTTTTTTGGCAATCTTCATAGACAAACTTGGGAGTCAACGCCGCACCTCCTAAAATTACGGGGACACTAATTCCCTTTTCGTTGAATACCTCCAAATTCTCTTTCATGAAGGCGGTGGATTTCACCAGCAAACCACTCATGGCAATACAATCAGGTTTGTACTGTTCGTAAGCGTTGATGATGTTTTCTACTGGCTGCTTAATTCCCAGGTTAATCACCTTGTAGCCGTTGTTGGATAAGATGATATCTACCAAGTTTTTACCAATGTCGTGGACATCGCCTTTGACTGTGGCAATGATAAAGGTTCCCTTCGCATTGTTGCCTGATTCTGACACTTCCATGAAAGGTTCTAAAAACGCCACTGCCGCCTTCATGGTTTCCGCAGATTGCAAAACGAAGGGTAGTTGCATTTGTCCAGAACCGAATAATTCCCCGACAACTTTCATCCCATCTAGCAGGAAGGTGTTGATAATTTCTAAGGGGGGATGTTCTTCTAAGGCTTTTTTCAGATGTTCTTCTAAGCCAATGCGTTCGCCGTCGATGATGTGGCGTTTGAGACGTTCGGGGATGGGGAGACTTTCATCTAAAGAGCGATCGCGCTTAGTTGTCACCCCAGCAAACGCTGTGGTAAGCTCACCCAAGGGATCGTAAACGCAGACGTTACCCTCAAATTTGCGCTCGTCATAAATCAACTGCCGACAAATTTCTTGATGGCGTGCGTCAATCTTCGCAAGGGGTAAAATTTTGTTAGCGCTGACAATGGCTGCATCCATTCCCGCCGTTGTCGCCTCGTGCAAAAACACCGAGTTCAGCACCATCCGCGAGGCTGGATTTAAACCAAAGGAAATATTGGAAACACCCAAAATCACATGACATCCAGGCAATCCTTCACGAATCCGCTGGATGGATTCAATGGTAGCTTTACCGTTTTCTCGGTCTTCTTCAATCCCGGTGGAAATGGGTAACGCGAGGGTATCAAAGAATATTTCGGTGGGAGGTATGCCATATTCTACAGCTTGACGGTAAGCGCGTTGTGCGATCGCAAACTTTTTGTCTGCTGTTCGCGCCATCCCATCTTCATCGATAGTACCAATGACTATCCCAGCACCGTATTTTTTCGCTAACTCCAAGACCTTTAAAAAGCGCGGTTCCCCATCTTCGTAGTTGGTGGAGTTCAGCAAACACTTACCACCGGCAACCTTTAAACCCGCCTCCATCTTTTCCCATTCGGTGGAGTCAAGCATTAAGGGCAGTGTGACATTATTAACAATGCGCGAAACTAATTCGTGCATATCTTGCACGCCGTCGCGTCCGACATAATCGACGTTGACATCGAGGATGTGTGCGCCTTCTTTGACTTGCGCCCTCGCCATTGAAACCAGTCCATCCCAATCTTCCGCATTTAGCAAATCGCGGCACTTTTTGGAACCACTGGCGTTAAGACGTTCGCCAACAATCAAGAAGGAATTATCTTGATCGTAGGGTTGAGTGGTGTAAATTGATGCTGCTGCTGGTTCTAAACTTGGTTGTCTAACTTTTGGCTTCAGGTCTTTAGCGAGTTCTGCCAATTGTTGAATGTGTTCTGGACGCGTCCCACAGCAACCCCCGATCACTTGGACACCCAAATCTTCAACAAAATGCATCAATGACATCCGTAATTCCAACGGTGTCAGGCGGTAGTGCGCTTGACCGCCGACGTTTTCAGGTAAACCCGCGTTGGGAATACAGGAAACGATGAAAGGTGAATGTTCTGCCAGATACTTGATATGTGGTTTCATCAAGTCTGGGCCAGTGGCGCAGTTTAAACCGAGAATATCAATTGGATAAGGTGCCAAAATTGTCAGCACAGCGCTGATTTCTGAACCAACCAACATTGTGCCCATGCTTTCCATTGTCACAGAAACCATCAACGGTCTGCGATCGCCTTTTTTAGCAAATACTTCTTCAATTCCATTCAGCGCCGCCTTAATTTGCAGCACATCTTGGCAAGTCTCCACCAGAAATAAATCGACACCACCATCCCACAGCGCTTCTGCTTGTTCAGCAAAAGTCGCTTTCATGGTGTCAAAGTCAATATGTCCCAAGGTAGGGAGTTTAGTTGTGGGGCCGATGGAACCTGCCACAAACCGGGGTTTTTCTGGCGTGGAAAATTCCGCAGCCACACGCTTGGCTAATTCTGCGGCTGTCTTGGTGAGGTAATAGGCTTGATCTGCCAAGTCATATTCTGCCAGCACCAGAGACGTACTGCCAAAGGTATCGGTTTCAATGACATCAGCACCAGCAGCGAGAAAGTCGCGGTGAACCTTAGCCACAGCTTCGGGGTTCGTGTGGACTAAGTATTCGTTACAACCTTCATACTGTGCGCCGCCGAAGTCTTCAGCAGTCAGGTTTTGGGTTTGTAAATTGGTTCCCATCGCCCCGTCGAAAACGAGGACTGGGCTATCTGGACTACGCAGGCGTTCAAGGAAAGGATGAGTCATATTTTCCGAGAATAATTTGGGTTAGTCGTATAATATTCGACTTACTTTATTATTTTCCCAAATTTTGAGAGTTTCGCCAGTATATAATGGAAAATTTTGATACCATACTTAAAATAGTAATGTGTCTATAATATCACTTAATTAGCTAGTTCATATAGAGGTTGTTGTATGGAAAGAAGGAAAATTTTAATTGCAACTAAAACATACCCTTCAATTAGCACCAAATATCAAGAAACAGTCTGTACAGCAGGAGTTTTGTTAGATGAAGACGATCAACCAGTTCAGTGGATTCGCATTTATCCAATTCGGTTTCGTCAATTAGATTTTGATCAACGTTATCCAAGATGGTCAATTATAAGTGCTAAAATAGAAAGAAATGACAAAGATTATAGAGAAGAAAGTTTTCGTATAGATGATTCTTCGATAGAAGTAATACGAAAAATTGATCCTCGCAAAAACTGGGAAGAGCGAAAAGCCTTGGTTCTGCCACTAGAATTCAAATCTATTCGGGAGATTAAAGAACAAGGTAAGTCTCTCAATATTATCAAACCACAAACTATAAAAAAATACTTCTGTAACGAAACAGAACGAGAATGGAACCCAAAACAACAAGGAATCTTGGATCAACTAGACTTGTTTGAGCCTTCAGTGCAGTTAGATAAAATCCCTTACAATTTTGGTTACGAATTTATTTCTCAAGATGGAGATAAGCATCGTTGTACAATAAGCGATTGGGAAAATCAACAACTTTATAGAAATTGTAGAGATAGGTCAAATGAAACAAGTATGGACAATAAAGAAAAGGAGGCTTTAGAAAAAGTACGCCAGAAACTAGAAGACGATTTTTTAAACAAAAAAGATTTATACTTTATCATGGGAAACCTAAAAACTCATAAAAATAGCTTTATGATTATTGGGATATTTTATCCACCATTAATAAAAATCTAATATTTAAACTTGATTGTTCCAGGAATTAAAAATGAAAGTTAAAGATATTGCTAAAACAAGATGTATACTTACTTTTGGATATGGCAATCGCAAAGACTACGATGCCTTCTTGGAATACCTGCAAAAGTTTGATGTGGAATGTGTTGTTGATGTGAGGATGGTTCCTCGTGCTTGGAGTCGTAAATGGTACGGCGACAAAATTAAACTATTCTGTGAATTAAATAATATTGAGTATATTTCTAAAACCGCTTTAGGTAACACATCTGGTAAAGAAAATTGGATTCCAGTAAATCAAGAAGAAGCAGATATAGCTCTACATGAAATTGCACAAATTGCTCAAACGGGTAATGTTTTACTGTTGTGTGCTGAAATGAACCCGAATCGCTGTCATCGGAAAGAAGTTGCTCATTGCTTAGGAAAACTGGTATCAATGCCTGTTAAGCATTTAGAGTAGTAAACTACAATTTCTTTAATACTTGCAGGGCGAACTTTAAACTGTGCCAATCCGGTTGAAGGCATGGGGACTCGACACAAGACAACATCACCGCGCTGTAAGTTCATCAGCAAATACTTCGTCGTAAATATCATTTTCAGGGCTTACCCAATCCTGATAAGCCTGAGACTCAACAAGTCTTTTAGCTCCATTAATGAGTCTTTTAGCTCCGTTAATGAGTCTTTTAGCTCCGTTAATGAGTCTTTTAGCTCCGTTAATGAGTCTTTTAGCTCCGTTAACGAGTCTTTGAACTCCATTAATGAGTCTTTTAGCTCCATTAATGAGGCTTTGAACTCCATTAATGAGTCTTTGAACTCCATTAATGAGACTTTGAACTCCATTAATGAGTGAATGTTATTGTCAGATGATCGCCTACGGCAAGTACTGCGTCCTACGCACCCTGCTAATTTAAACATTACAGCCCTTTCTACGCAGATAGAACACATTAATCTAGCTTCACTCCCCATAACCTGCGATACACTAAGCTGGTAAATATCGCTACAGAGTTGGTGAGGTTTGCTGATGACAAACGAAGAACTGTTGCAAATTATAGAAAAAGCTGCCAGGGAAAAGGCAACGGTGCTAAACCTCAATCACAATCAACTCAGTAGTCTGCCACCAGAAATCAGCCAACTCTCCAACTTGACTGAACTATCCCTCTTTAACAATCAACTCAGCAGTCTGCCACCAGAAATCAGCCAACTCTCAAACTTGACTCACCTATACCTCGATAAAAATCAACTCAGCAGCCTGCCACCAGAAATCAGCCGACTCTCAAACTTGACTGAGCTATCCCTTGAGAACAATCAATTCAGCAGGCTGCCGCCAGAAATCAGCCAACTCTCAAACTTGACTGAGCTATCCCTCTCTGGTAATCAATTCAGCAGCCTACCGCCAGGAATCAGCCAACTCTACAACTTGACATGGCTAAACCTCAATCAAAATCAACTCAGCAGCCTGTCGCCAGAAATCAGCCAACTTTCCAACTTGACTGAGCTATTCCTCAATGAAAATCAACTCAGCAACCTACCGCCAGAAATCAACCAACTTTCCAACTTGACTGAGCTATTTCTCTCTGGTAATCAATTCAGCAGCCTACCGCCAGAAATCTGCCAACTCTCCAAATTAATATGGCTAGACCTCTCTTGTAATCAACTTAGCAGTCTACCGCCAGAAATCAGCCAACTCTCAAACTTGGAATGGCTAGACCTCCCTGGCAATCAACTTAGCAGTCTGCCGCCAGAAATCAGCCAACTCTCAAACTTAATATGGCTAGACCTCTCTTGTAATCAACTTAGCAGTCTGCCGCCAGAAATCAGCCAACTCTCATACTTGACAAGCCTATCCGTGAATAACAATCCACAATTAAGCTCGCCACCGCCTGAAATTGTTGAGCAGGGAACGCAGGCGATTTTGAACTATCTTCGAGCCAGGTTAGAAGCTAAAGGATAATATCTTTCTAAACTGCCAGTAGTTGGTGAAGGGGTTGTAGGTAAAACATCATTAAGAGCGCTACACGATGAAGACTTTCACACGCACCAATCCACTACCCACGGCATTGAAATTAAATAGCTTTTAACAGCACTATTGCAGGGATTATCAAGGTATATTTAACTAGAATTAAGGTATTATAGCGATTATTATTTGGATACCATAAGCGGTAGGGGTTTACAGAAATGCGCCTCTACAACTGACACGCCAGTTTAGCTATAAATTAATATCTACCGTTTTACGGGTATTAGAAAAATGAAGTTTACAGACTGGGTGACTAGGGTACTACTAATCTGGCTGATGTTCGCCACTCTAATTGTAGTGCTGCTAATTGGACGAGCGACAAAATTACACAACAATCCGACAATATCCCGTGCATCCAATCCACAGGTTACAGCTTTCAGTCAATATCCCCAGGCGCAATTCCAATCAGCGAAAGAGCCAGAGAAGAAATTTCAAAATGCTATCAAGTCCCCAGTCAAGACTAACCAGCCTGTAGCAAGGTATATAACCACTCAAGCTTTTGCACGCTACAGACCTAGTTATCAAGTTGCTTCAGTCGATCCAAGTAACTATGGTGAACGGTACGCCCAAGATGTCAATGGCGTAACTCTCCACAACCAACCAATTATCGTCCTCCATGAAACTGGTTATTCTGCTTCTAGCGCCGTTAATTTTTTTCAAGTAGCCCATACTGATGAAAGTGTGCAAGCAAGTTACCACGCTTTAGTCAAGTTAGACGGAACAGTGGTTTATCTAGTACCACCAGAAAAGCGGGCTTTTGGTGCAGCTAACTCTGTGTTTGATGGTTCTCAAGGAGTGGAAACTGTGCAGACTAATCCGACTTTACCCGCGTCTGTGAATAATTTTGCTTATCACGTTTCTTTAGAAACACCGCCAGATAGTTATGACGCTAGCAGTCAACAAACCCATAGCGGCTACAGCGAAGCTCAATATCATTCTCTTGCTTGGTTAGTTGCTCAAAGTCAAGTCCCAGACGATCGCATCACTACGCACCATTTAGTAGACCGTTCTGGGAAAAAAGTTGACCCGATAAATTTTGATGGGAATAAATTTCTGAACTTACTTAATACTTATCGTCAGGTTAGACCTATTTATAGAGTAAATAAATAATTTATTCGTAAGGTGCGTTACGCTACGCGATAACACACCCGACAAAATTTATTGAACTAAGCTATTTGCTAAAGCTATAGATTTGCTGCTTTTCTAGGCGATCGCTAATTGATGAAGGCAGTGTACCATCGGGGAATGTCTGACGATCTAGTTGCACTTGTAAATTACTTAAGGGATCGCAACCAGAGGAAATCAGAAATTCTAGTTTTTGGATGTATGGCAAGGTTGCGAGGTTATCCAAAATTTGGAATATAGCGTGTATATAAGGATGACCACTTTGTTGATACCAATCAGAGCTAGCAACTTTTGCTTGATCGAAACCCAAGTGGACTGTTAAAGATGGCTCGTCAAATATAGCGATCGCTAACGGACGCGCTTCTTCTTGCAACAATAGATCGTTACTTTTCGCTAAATGTCGCAGTTTCTCTAAGCGTTCATAACGTTCTGTTGCAGCTTCTGGGTCATCTTGCCAATGGATTGCTACTGTCACCAGATAAGTTTGTAACAGCAGATGACCCAGCTTTTTCGCCTTTGTCGCCAGGTAATAAGAATTGTAGTCATTTGCCTCAATCAACAATGGCACGCGATCGACTACTTCCAACCCATAGCCCTTAACTCCAGCAATTTTACGGGGATTATTGGTAATCAAACGTATCTTTTTGATGCCCAAATCCATGAGCATTTGTGCGCCCATCCCGTAGTCTCGCAAGTCAGCCGGAAATCCTAAACGCTCATTTGCTTCTACTGTATCCAGTCCCATATCCTGCAATGAGTAGGCTTTCAGCTTGTTAATCAAGCCGATTCCTCTCCCTTCTTGACGCAGGTATACAACTACACCTTGACCAGCCGCCTCAATCATTTTCAGTGCGGCTTGTAACTGCATCCGACAGTCGCAGCGCAAAGATCCCAAAGCATCACCAGTTAAGCATTCTGAGTGCATCCGCACCATTACTGGCTCATCTTTGAAGTTAGCTGGATCTCCCTTGACAATTGCAACGTGTTCTGTATTGTCTAAGGTATGGCGATAGGCGTAAATTTCAAACTGGCCGAATTGACTAGGCAGCTTGGTAACAACTTCCCGATAGACTAGGCGATCGTGCTTTAGGCGATAGCTGATTAAATCCGCAATACTAATTATTTTTAAATTGTGACGTTTGGCATATTCAACTAACTGCTGCAACCGCGCCATTGAACCATCGGGGTTTTGAATTTCACAAATTACTCCGGCTGGATATAGCCCTGCCAATCGAGATAAGTCTACAGCCGCTTCTGTATGTCCTGCGCGTTTGAGTACACCTCCAGCTTTCGCCCGAATCGGGAAAATATGACCGGGACGACGTAAATCGGTAGGTTTTGTAGCTGGATTGAGAGTAACCTGGATAGTGCGGGCGCGGTCTTCGGCTGAGATGCCAGTGCTGACACCCAATTCTGGCCCAGCATCAATGCTGACAGTGAAGGCAGTTTGGTTAGTATCTGTAATGTTGCTTACCATCAAAGGTAAGTCTAGCTCGTCTAAGCGATCGCCTGTCATTGCCAAACAAATCAGCCCTCTAGCTTCCACCGCCATGAAATTAATCGTGTCGGGTGTGGCAAATTGGGCGGCACAAATTAAGTCGCCTTCATTTTCTCTATTTTCATCATCTACCACTACAATTACACGACCAGCTTTTAGGTCTGCTAAAGCGGCATCAATCGAATCAAATTTAAAAGCTTGGGTAGTATTAGGCTGTGACACAGATAGATTTCCAGCTACCAACGTAAATTTTTTTTACAATTTCTTCTTTTAGATTGTAGCTCCTTTATAAGGCAGAGAAGTAGACTAGCAATGATTTGATAACGGAGCAAAAGTTTCTGCCATTAAAAATGAGGATATATTGCAATACAGGAAAGGATCGAGGGATGAGGAGGATGAGGGGGATGAGGAAGTAATGCTAAAAATTTATTTCTTCTTGTGCTTTTCTCTCTCATCTCTCCCTACTCCTCAAAATAAAGTAGAGGGGTAATAGAAGTTTTGTACGCTGTGAGTCTAGTCGCTGATATTGTTGATAGCTGAGAACGAATTAATCATTCATGGGATAAGGATTTCAGATCATGGGCAAATTTAGACGCGTACCCGTTGGGATTGTTGGCGCGTCGGGCTATGGCGGAGTACAGTTAGTACGGCTACTGATGGATCATCCAGAAGTCGAACTGGTTTATTTAGGCGGTGAGAGTAGTATCGGGAAATCTTTCGGGGATTTGTACCCGCATCTGGCTCATGCAACTAACTTGCTCATAGAAGCGGTAGAACCAGAAATAATTGCTCATCGCTGTGAAGTAGTTTTCTTGTCTTTACCAAATGGTCTGGCTTGCCAAATCGCGCCCAAACTATTAGAAAAAGGATGTAAAGTACTAGATTTGAGTGCAGATTATCGGTTCCATGATTTGACAACTTATACAAATTGGTATGGTATTGAAAGAAGCGATCGCACCATTGCAGCTACAGCAGTTTATGGATTACCAGAACTTTATCGCGATCGCATTGCCGAAGCTCAACTCATTGGCTGTCCTGGTTCCTATCCCACTGCTAGTCTCCTTGCACTTTCGCCACTCTTAAAGCAAGGCTTAATCTTACCAGAAACAGCTATTATCGATGCCAAAGCTGGCACATCTAGCAGTGGAAGGCAACCTCAAACCAACTTATTGTTAGCTGAAGCAGATAATTCCATTGCAGCTTTCAATATCGGCCGTCACCGCCACACCCCAGAAATTGAGCAAATTTGCAGTGACTTAGCTGGTCACGAACTCATGATTCAATTTACACCGCACCTTGTACCAATGGTACGCGGAATTTTGGCCACGGTATATGCCACACTGAGCGATCCCGGTCTAGTGCGAGAAGACTTAACCACAATTTTCTCAGCCTTCTACCGCAACTCTCCTTGGGTAAAAGTCTGCGGTAGCGGCATTTACCCCCAAACTAAGTGGGCTAACGGCAGCAATCTTTGTTACATCGGTGTAGAAGTTGACCCGCGCACAGGTCGTGTGATTGTCATGTCGGCAATTGACAATCTAATTAAAGGGCAAGCGGGTCAAGCGATTCAATGTCTAAACCTGATGATGGGCTGGGATGAAACTCTGGGGTTGCCCAAGTTGGGGTTTTATCCTTAATGGGGAATTGGGAATTGGGAATTGGGAAGAATTCTACTCTCAATCCCTAGTCCCCAGTCCCCAGTCCCTAGTCCCCAGTCCCTAGTCCCCAGTCCCTACTCCCTACTTCGGCCCTAAACCGATAGCACCAGCATAAACGGCGCGATCGCCTAATTCATCTTCTATTCGCAGCAAGCGATTGTATTTTGCTACCCGTTCGCTGCGACAGAGGGAACCTGTTTTGATTTGACCGGCACGGGTTGCTACAGCTAAATCAGCGATCGTTGTGTCTTCGGTTTCACCAGAACGATGGCTAATTACTGAACGAATGCTGTTGCGAGTTGCCAAATCAATCGTTTCTAAGGTTTCGGTGAGAGAACCAATTTGATTGAGTTTAATCAAAATAGCATTAGCGGCTTTTTCCTGGATGCCTCTTTGTAAACGAGTAACGTTGGTCACAAATAAGTCATCCCCTACCAATTGCACCCGCGAACCTAACTTTTGGGTGAGCAATTGCCAACTTTGCCAATCTTCCTCATGTAAACCATCCTCAATTGACACAATTGGATATTGGTCAACAAGTTGTCCTAAGTAATCAATAAACTCAGCCGGGGCGTGAGGTTTACCATCGTAAACATACTGACCATTCTTGTAAAATTCGCTAGCTGCCACATCCAAAGCCAAAGCTACTTCTTCCCCTGGCTTATAACCAGCTTTCTTAATGGCAGCAACTAGCAATTCTAAAGCCACCTGATTAGATTCTAGGTTAGGGGCAAAACCGCCTTCATCGCCTACACCAGTCAGCAAACCCTTTTCATCCAACACCTGGCTGAGGGTAGCAAACACCTCTGCACCCCAGCGCAACGCTTCCCGGAAGGAAGTTGCGCCAATTGGGACAATCATAAACTCTTGAAAATCGACGTTGTTTGATGCGTGTGCGCCACCGTTAATCACGTTCATCAACGGCACTGGGAGCAAATTCGCTAAAGGGCCACCCAAATAGCGATATAGAGGAATATCTAGAGATTCAGCACCTGCTTTGGCTGCCGCTAGGGAAACCCCTAAAATCGCATTCGCCCCCAAATTGGATTTGTTCGGAGAACCATCTATAGCGATCATTGTGCGGTCTAGTAGTTCTTGGTTGAGGGCATCCAAGCCTAACAATTTTGGCGCAAGTGCTTCTCTGACATTTTGTACTGCCTTGAGTACACCTTTGCCCCCATAACGGCTTTTATCGCCATCACGCAGTTCGTGGGCTTCAAAACTGCCCGTGGAAGCACCACTGGGAACCTGGGCTAGTCCGACAACACCGTTGGCTAAATGCACTTCGGCTTCAATTGTCGGTCTACCGCGTGAATCAAGAATTTCACGGGCTGCGATCGCTTCAATTGCAGTATCTAGAATGTTACTCATCTGTACTTAGTCCTTTACTTCGATTGCGTTCTTAGCGCCGATATATTTTAGTGGCTAACCCAATCGCTAGCATAGGCGTTTAGGAAGCTTTATAGGCTGAGATTAAAGAATATTTCCAGTCATTGGGTTAAAGCGCTTTGCCCAAGGATTGAGATTAGGGATTGAAGATTAGCGCTGTCAAGGTGAGTCTTCTATTCATTACGAGCCTTTTTACTCGGCAGTTGAGCCTTTTTACTCGGCAGTTGAGCCTTTTTACTCGACAGTTGAGCTTTTAAAACATCCTCTAAGGGACTTCCAAATAAAAAAATACTTAAAAAAAAACTCTCTCCTCCTTATTCCTCTGTGTTCTCTGCGTCTGGAGTGGTAGCCTGCGGCAAGCCGCTCCGCGTCTACGTTTATTTGGATAATTTATTTCTTGGAAGTCCCTAAGCTCAACTTTATCCAAAATTAAGAACTCGGTTTTCTTTATCCGGCAAAAACCCTGCCTTTGCTGAAGCTGAACAATTTTGAATTTTGTCCAAATGCGATCGCCTCTGGCAACTTCTGTAAAATGTTGGCAGAGAATAACACTAAATCAACTAGAGAGAAAAGGTCAATATGCGATTACTACATACAATGCTGCGAGTGGGCAACCTGGAAGAATCCTTAAAGTTCTACTGTGAACTTCTGGGAATGAAATTACTCCGCCGAAAAGATTATCCAGGGGGAGAATTTACCCTAGCGTTTGTGGGCTATGGTGACGAAAGCGACAACGCGGTAATCGAACTAACCTACAACTGGGGCGTGGAAAAGTACGAATTGGGTAATGCTTACGGTCACATTGCCCTTGGGGTTGATGATATTTACGCTACCTGTGAGGAAATCCGCAATCAGGGTGGTAAAGTCGTGCGCGAACCAGGGGCGATGAAACATGGTTCGACAGTAATTGCTTTTGTGGAAGATCCAGATGGGTATAAAATTGAACTGATTCAACTGGGAACTCAAGGATCGCCAGCCAAACAGGAATCACAAGAGTAACTTGTGAGTCAGTAATTCTTATAATTAAGAATATGTAGCGCTTCTGTGTTGAAGGCAATAAAACTGTAGGAAAATACCCACCGATGTCTTGGAAAGTTGAACCAGACGCGGGTCGATTGATTTTTCCCGCACACTGGCGTTTCGTGCCGATAAACCCTAATGCGCGAGACTTTTCCCTTTTTGCCTCCCCTTTTTAGGCGGGTTAGGGGATATCCTTTGCGTAAATCCTATTAGTATCAGCAACACTAAAAGCGACACCGATAGCGATCGCGAACAGCGTCTCGAAGAGAGCTTCATAGCCCGTCATAGACATCGCTCCAATAACACCATCTGGCAAAGTCCGCTCAGAACAGTGTTTTCGTTTTAAATTAGGAAATAGGTAGTAGATTAAACTATCACCAAATTACCAATCCTAAATTGCCACCGGAGATACACGCGGATATCCTCTGAGAATGTCTGGATAATTAGGGACTGGGGAAGAGTTTTTCCAATACCCAATACCCAACCCCCAATCCCTAAACTAAAAATCAAAATTCCAAAATTATAAAGATGCAACCTACAGATCCAAATAAATTTACTGATAAAGCCTGGGAAGCAATTGTTAAATCTCAGGATATAGTTCGTGCTTATCAACAACAGCAACTAGATGTTGAACATTTAATTATTGCCCTGTTAGAAGAACCCACCAGTTTAGCAATACGCATTCTGGCTCGATCTGAGGTCGATCCAATTCGCTTTCAACAGCAGCTAGAAGCCTTTATCCAACGTCAGCCCAAAGTTGGTAAAAGCGATCAGCTTTATCTTAGCCGTAGTTTAGATGTTTTACTAGACCGAGCCGAGGAAGCTAGAGTCAGGATGAAAGACTCTTACATTTCTGTAGAACACATACTCTTAGCCTTTGCTGAAGACGATCGCATTGGCCGAAGGCTACTCAAAGGCTTTAGTGCGGATGCAGCTAAACTAGAAGCCGCCATCAAAACCGTTCGCGGTAGCCAAAAGGTGACAGATCAAACGCCAGAATCCCGCTATGAAGCCTTACAAAAATTTGGTAGAGATTTGACAGAACAGGCAAAAGCTGGAAAACTCGACCCGGTAATTGGGCGGGATGACGAAATTCGGCGGGTAATTCAAGTATTGTCTCGTCGGAGCAAAAATAACCCCGTATTGATTGGTGAACCTGGAGTAGGTAAAACTGCGATCGCAGAAGCTTTAGCACAACGGATGGTAAACGGTGACGTTCCCGAATCTCTAAAAAACCGCCAACTCATTTCTTTAGACATCGGTAGTTTAATTGCTGGGGCAAAATTGCGAGGAGAATTTGAAGAACGTCTGAAAGCTGTCCTCAAGGAAGTTATGGACTCTAACGGCCAAATTGTCCTGTTTATCGACGAACTACATACCGTAGTCGGCACAGGTTCCAGCCAACAAGGGGCAATGGATGCCGGAAATTTGCTCAAACCAATGCTGGCGCGGGGAGAACTGCGTTGCATTGGTGCAACTACCCTCGATGAGTTCCGCAAACACATTGAGAAAGATGCTGCCCTAGAACGCCGCTTTCAGCAAGTATTTGTCGATCAGCCAAGTGTGGAAAATACTATTTCCATTCTGCGGGGGTTGAAAGAACGTTATGAAGTGCATCATAATGTCAAAATTTCTGATTCGGCTTTGGTAGCAGCAGCAACCCTGTCAGCACGTTATATTAGCGATCGCTTCTTACCAGATAAAGCCATCGATTTGGTAGATGAAGCCGCAGCCCAGTTGAAAATGGAGATTACCTCAAAACCAGCAGAATTGGAAACCATCGATCGCCGCCTCATGCAGTTAGAAATGGAAAAGCTGTCATTAGCTGGCGAAGAAAAGGGTACTCCCCAAACGAAAGAACGTTTGCAGCGAATTGAGCAAGAAATCGCTAATTTGACCGAAAAACAGCAAGTATTTAACGAGCAATGGCAAGGTGAAAAGCAGATATTAGAGGCAATAAGCGCCTTAAAGAAAGAAGAGGATGCGCTGCGAGTGCAAATTGAACAAGCGGAACGTGCTTATGACCTCAATAAAGCTGCTCAACTGAAGTATGGCAAATTGGAAGGAGTACAGCACGAACGCGAAGCCAAAGAAGCCAGTCTTTTAGAAATTCAAAACCAAGGTTCCACGTTGCTGCGAGAACAAGTCACCGAAGCCGATATTGCCGAAATCGTCGCCAAATGGACAGGAATCCCCGTCAATCGCCTATTGGAATCAGAACGGCAAAAATTGCTGCAACTAGAAAGTCATTTGCATCAACGAGTCATAGGGCAAGAAGAGGCTGTAGAAGCGGTATCAGCAGCGATTCGCCGCGCCCGTGCGGGGATGAAAGATCCCTCGCGTCCCATTGGTTCATTTTTGTTCATGGGCCCCACAGGAGTGGGCAAAACCGAACTCGCCCGTGCTTTAGCTCAGTTTCTCTTTGATTCTGATGATGCCTTGGTGCGCTTGGATATGTCTGAGTATATGGAAAAACACTCAGTTTCTCGGTTAGTGGGTGCGCCTCCAGGATACGTAGGCTATGAAGAAGGCGGTCAACTTTCCGAGGCGGTTCGCCGCCGTCCCTACTCAGTGGTGCTGCTGGATGAAGTCGAAAAGGCACACCCCGATGTGTTCAATATTTTGTTGCAGGTATTAGATGATGGGAGAATTACTGACTCTCAAGGAAGAACGGTAGATTTTCGTAACAGCGTTATTGTGATGACCAGTAACATAGGTAGCGAACATATTTTGGATGTATCTGGTGATGATTCCAAATATGAAACGATGCGGGTTAGGGTTATGGAAGCCTTGCGATCGCATTTCCGCCCAGAATTTCTCACCCGCCTTGATGATATTATTCTCTTCCATGCCCTCAGCCGCACGGAACTGCGGCATATCATCCGTATTCAACTCAAGCGGGTAGAAAATCTCCTGCGAGAGCAAAAAATCTTCTTTGAGATATCTCAAGCAGCTTGCGATCACCTTGTCGAATCAGGCTATGACCCAGTTTATGGTGCGCGTCCACTCAAACGCGCAATTCAGCGAGAAGTAGAAAACCCTCTCGCCACCAAGTTATTGGAGAACACTTTTATCTCTGGAGACACGATTATCATTGACAAAAATGAAAATGGTCTGTCTTTTAGCAAAAAAGTCCCAGTGAAGGTGTCAGTACCACAGATTGCTACATAGTCAGAGAAGGCGATCGCTACATGAATTTATATTTAGTAATTTGTGTGCGATCGCTTTTAATTTAAGCTGCTTAAAACTGAGGCTTAATATACAAATCCCATACTTCTTTTAAGCATTTCCCTTCTGATTTACATAGTCCTCATAAAGCCCTTCATCTTCTAATGTATAGCCATTCAAAAAGGCATCATGGTTACGGATGTTTTTAAGTTCTTCCACATGAATTATGTTTTCATTCTCATTTTCCCAGTCTTCACAATCCAAAACTGAGAATTCTGTTAATTCCGGGTCATTTAAAAAATATTCGGCTATGGCGGCGATAAAAGGTTCTAGTATTTTGTGACCTTCTGCCAAAGATAGGCTAGCAATTTTTTGGAAAGATAGATGTTTTGGCTCTTGCACCTTTTCTGACATTTGATTTAATTTCCTGAAGATGGGTTAGCTAATATCCGCATCTCCGCGCACATCTTGACAATCTACATATTTTGGATCGCCTGCGGGTAAGGGTTCAAAGGGGTTAAAGGCATTATAGAGTTTTGCGAGTAAGTCACAACTATTAACCATAGGTAAAAAATATTGCAATCTTGCTGATAATAATGGAGATTATAGAGAATTGAGGTGCTTGGCAAAAGAAGAAATTACAGGACTTACGCATTCAAAACCTGGAGCCTAGATCCCCCCTAACCCCCCTTAAAAAGGGGTGGAACCGGAGTCAAAGTCCCCCTTTTTAAGGGGGATTTAGGAGGATCTAAATGCTATAAAACAACTCTAAAAGACTTATGTGTAAACCGTAGCCTTAAAAAGGTGGCTTTTGAAATCCCCCCTTTTTTAAGGGAGTTGGGGGATCTCTTATGCGTAAGCTCTAAATCAGTAAAAAGTAAAATAAATCACCAGTATTGTTTCAATCGTCGGGGCAAGGTGTTGTTATTTTCACTGTTTTCCGGGGAATCCTGTAGTTGTATACCCACTATATTTGTCAGTCCATCAGATTAGGTAGGCATTGTTTATGCAACTTATCACTTCGTTAGATATTAGAAATTCGGAATATTTATCTAAAAATCGGCTGATTAGTTATCACCACCAGTTGCGTCTAATTTTTTCGCTGGGTAATCAGGTAAAAAACGTTCTAGAAATTGGGATTTTTAATTCTCTGTTAACAGACATCTTGAAGAACAATGGATACAATGTCACTACTGCTGATGTCGATCCCAACCTTAAACCAGAAATAATTTTGGATTTGACCACAGATTTTACTTTACCGAAAGATAAATTTGATGCGATCGCTCTGTTTCAAGTGCTGGAACACTTTCCTTACGAACAGTCAGAAGAAGCGCTGAAAAAACTGGCAGAAGCAACAAAGAAATTTTTGGTGATTTCGATTCCTTATTGCACTCAATACTTGTCATTTCAGGTCAAAACCTCTTTCTCAGGTAGACCAAGGCATTTATTATTCAATGTGCCAAAATTCTGGAGTACAACGCCAGTATGTGACGAGCATTACTGGGAAATGGGTTTGAAAGGATATCCCAAAGAGCGGATTTTAAACTCTGTTGCTAATGCTGGCTTAACTATCAAGCAAGAATTTATCGATCCGACTTATCCGTATCACTATTTTTTGGTGCTGGAAAAAACTAATAATACTTAGATGACAGTCTCAAGTAGGCTAATAAACCTGCATTAAAAATTGGGAGTAGGGAAATCCGAATCAGAGAATGGGGGCAAACAATGCTCAAAAAAGGTGCGTAGGCGCAGCCCGTAGTAGACATCGCCTAAGCTATTCTTTTAAAATCCTAATTGGTATCATGTCCTTCTGTGTTCTCCGGGTTTATCCTGGAAAGCGGAGGGATAGGCTGTATTAGCCGCTATCATCATTTCAGATACTAACATCGAAAATTACCAATTATGCTAGAACAAGGCACTATCAGTATTCATACTGATAATATTTTCCCGATCATTAAGAAGTCGCTCTACTCAGATCACCAAATCTTCTTGCGGGAACTGGTATCCAACGCTGTAGATGCCATCCAAAAGCTGAAAATGGTATCCCGCGCCGGAGATTACGCTGGAGAAATCGGCGAACCGGAAATTGAACTTGCCATTGACAAAGATAACAAAACCCTATCCATCTCCGATAACGGTATCGGAATGACCGCAGATGAAGTTAAGAAATATATCAATCAGGTTGCCTTCTCCAGTGCTGAAGAATTTATTCATAAATATGAAGGCAAATCAGATCAACCCATAATCGGGCACTTCGGTCTTGGTTTCTACTCTTCCTTCATGGTGGCGCAAAAGGTAGAAATCGATACCCTTTCCTACCAAGAAGGGGCGCAGGCGGTTCACTGGACTTGCGATGGTTCCCCAGCTTTCACCCTGGAAGATTCGTCCCGGACAACTCGCGGTACTACTATTACCCTTAGCTTGGAAGGAGAAGAGGAGGAATTTCTAGAGTCTGCACGGATTAAGAATCTTGTCAAGACCTACTGCGACTTTTTGCCAGTACCAATAAAACTCGACGGTGAGGTAGTAAATAAGCAAAAAGCACCGTGGCGAGAGTCTCCAAGTAATCTGAGCAAAGAAGATTATTTAGAGTTTTACCGCTATCTGTATCCTTTTCAGGAAGAACCTTTGTTGTGGGTGCATCTAAATACAGACTATCCCTTTATCATCAACGGGATTTTGTATTTCCCCAAAATGAGGCCGGATGTAGATGTTACCAAAGGGCAGATCAAGCTATTTTGCAATCAAGTTTTTGTTAGTGACAACTGCGAAGAAATTATCCCGCAATTTTTGATGCCGATGCGGGGTGTGATTGATAGTACCGATATTCCGTTAAACGTATCGCGGAGTGCTTTGCAAGGCGATCGCACTGTGAAGCGAATTGGTGACTACATTGCCAAAAAAGTAGGCGATCGCCTCAAAGAACTTTTCCGCGATAACCGCGAACAATACATCAGTGCTTGGAAGGATCTTGGTACTTTTGTCAAATTCGGCGTTCTCAACGACGATAAATTCAAAAAACAAATCGAAGATATCATCGTCTTCCGCACCACCGCCAAGCTGACAGAAAAAGTTGCGGCTGAAACTCCGGTGGTTGAAGTCCAGTCTTCAGACGGGGATGCTTGGCAAGATGTGACTCCTTCACCCAGTGCTGAGAACTCAACACCCACTGCTCCTTACACCACACTCAAAGAGTATTTAGAACGCAACAAAGAACGCAACGAAAACCGGGTTTTCTACAGCACCGATGAAACAACCCAATCTACATACATAGAACTGCACAAAAATCAAGGTTTGGAAGTCCTATTTATGGACTCCTTTATCGACACCCACTTTATCAACTTCCTAGAGCGGGAATATCAGGATGTCAAGTTTACGCGGGTAGACTCAGATTTAGATAATACTCTGCTGGAACAAGATAAAGATAAGGAAATTGTCGATCCTAACACAAACAAAACCCGCAGTGAGACGATTAAAGAGTTATTTGAGAAATCGCTCAACAAACCCAAACTCAACATCCGTACCGAAGCGTTGAAATCAGACGATCCTCAAGGTACACCACCTGCGATCGTGCTTTTACCAGAGATTCTTCGCCGTCTGCGAGAAATGAATGCCATGATGCAGCAGGGGACAGCAGAGTTTCCCGAAGATCACATTTTGCTGGTGAATACTGCTCATCCACTCATTCAAAATCTGGCAAATCTTAACCAAGGTAGTATTATCCAAGGTGACGGACAATCGCCTACCGATCAGTTAGTGAACTTGATTTGTCAACACGTCTATGATTTAGCGTTGATGTCTCAGAAAGGATTTGACGCTGAGGGAATGAAATCTTTCGTCGAGCGATCGAATGAGGTACTCACTAAGCTGACGGAACAAGCTAGTAAATAGTGGGAATTGGGCATTGGGAATTGGGAATTGGGAATTGGGAATTGGTTAATTCTTCTCCCCCTGCTCCCCCTGCTTCCCC
>NZ_NOLK01000169.1:0-17156 GCF_002245985.1 Nostoc sp. 'Peltigera membranacea cyanobiont' 232 | reverse complement strand
GAGTTGTAGTAAGTTTTCCTCAGTCCCCAGTCCCCAGTCGCCAATCCCCAATCCCCAATCCCCAGTCCCTAAAAGACTCCCGTTTGGGTTTCGACCTCAATCAACTCAAAGCGGTAGTTTTCAATTACGGTATTTGCTAGCATTTGGTCACAAATGCGATCGAGGTCTTGACGCGCTTTCTTTTCCTCAGTCGAGGTGATGGTGAGTTCAATGTACTTGCCAATCCGCACCTGTTCAACGTTATCGTATCCCAGTTGCTGAAGACCGGATTGTACAGCCACACCAGCAGGGTCTAAGACTGAAGGACGAAGCGTAACAAAAATTTTGGCTAGATACTTGGTTTGCACGGCTTTTGCTGAATGCTGCGATCGCTATACTATAACTTTCTGTTCCAACTGAGTGAAAATAAGATTACGAAGCGGTTAAAGTTAATTGATCGATTAGCCTATCTAACAGCTTCAACTACAGTGGCATATTTAAATAATTGTCTATGAGAGCTATACGCACCCGCAGTCAAGAGCGTATTTTCAACCTACTGAAAACCATCAAAAAAGGCATTTCTGCCCAGGATATTTACGTAGAACTACGTAACACCAATCAGAGTATGGGTTTAGCGACAGTTTACCGCTCTTTAGAAGCCTTAAAACTCGAAGGCATAGTACAAGTGCGGAATTTGGCTAATGGTGAAGCCCTCTACAGCCTAGCCCAGCAAGATAAACATCACCTTACTTGCTTGCAATGCGGTGTCTCAATTCCGATTCATCAATGCCCCGTCCATGACTTAGAAGACCAGTTAGAATCCAGCCATAAGTTTAAAGTTTTTTACCACACCCTGGAGTTTTTTGGGTTGTGCAGCCAATGCCAGGTAAATCAAGCTAATGAGATTAGTCAATAATCATACCAATTCTATGAGAGGAATAAAGCGTGTTTTACTTCAAAAGTATGACTCCTAACTTCTGCTGTAATAAATGCTTTATTCAAACAAAACTCAACCAACTAAATACGTCTCCAACTGTTAACTGCAAATTTTCCAAAACACTCAAAACGGGTAAAATATCTTGATTTTCTTTTAATTCTGGTAATTTGTTGGGTTCAAAAATCATGATTGACTCATCAGCAGAATCAAGCAACCAACCTAGCTTTGCTCCATTTTGAATGGAAAATGTGATTTTGTGGATAACTCGGTTGGGTGATTGTTCTGGTGAGAGAATTTCAATTATCCAATCTGGGGGAATTTCAAATTTATTTGTAATTCTTCCATTAGAAAGCAATGGAATTCTTTGCCATTCAAAAACTGCAATATCTGGTACTATTGAACGACCTTCAAATGTACAACGTAATTCAGGAAAGGCATAAGCAATTTTTTGTGGTTTAGCAATCTCGTTAATAGCTGTGACTAAACTGCTTTGTAAAGTACTGTGTTCTCCTTGTGGCATAGGTTTTTGGTATATTTGACCGTTAAAATACTCACTTGCTGGTTTTGTCTCTGGTAGTTGTAAGAACTTTTCTACATTTAGTACTGTGGTTGGCTGAATAGATAATGTCATAATTTACAACTTATCAAAACTTGATTATTTGATGACGAGAAGAATTTGACGAGTAGTGCGTAGGCATAGCCTGTCATAGACATCATGAGTACAGCACTTCCGGCGGCTATGAGGTACATCCTCAAAGCTGAAAGCTATGATAGGAGAGGGGTAAGAGGAAAACTGTATTGCATAATAGCCGGAAGCGCTGTAATCCGCTTTGATTCCTGAAATTATCTGCGTAGGTAGGGAACTATTAACAGAAAAGAAGGGTATAGATGTGTACTGAATCTTGTTCAAAAATAAAATAGGAGTCCTATAGCTTACCGTCAGGTATCGCCTAACATTTATTCTTCATCTTCTACAAACTCATTAACTCTATAATTATTTAGAAGTAAGATGGCAAGGTACTCTCTAACTTCTTGTTTGGTTGCCATAATATGATTTTAGATTTTAGATTTTAAATTAATTTGAATCAATAGTTAAGAATCTTGACTCCTAAATATTCCAGCATCCTCTCTATTTGGCAATGGCGAACCAAGGACACTGAGATTGAGAACATGACCACCAGTAACTAAATAAACAGTTTCGCTAAGTGTAGCTAACTGGCGCACTAATGAACCCAAGCGATCGCGGAACATCCTCCCCAGAGGATAAGCTGGTACTACACCCCAACCTACCTCTTCTGCTACAAACACGATATCAGCAGCAACCAGATCCACTGTCTCTAAGAACTCCGCAACGATATTTTCCCAGCTAGATTTATCCTCCTCTAAGAGATTAGCAACCCAAGTTCCTAAAGAATCAACTAAAAGGCAGGTATAGGGTTTGGCATCAGCAAGGGTAGCAGACAGTTCTATAGGTACAGATAGAGTTACCCAATCTTGGGGACGACGTTGTTGGTGTTCTAAGATGCGTTGATGCCATTCTTGATCGTCTGTGTTATCGGTGGCTGTTGCTACGTAAACAACTGCTTTCCCTGACTGCATAGCCAGAGTTTCCGCCCATTCACTTTTACCAGATCGTGCTGGCCCTGTTACTAGGATGATTTTACCCAAAGTTATTTTCTAAACATTTTAACAATATATAGACTTATACAAAACTTCATGCTGTAGGGGCAATAGCCTACGGGAAGCCGCTTTGCGTCTAAATAAACTGCCCCTACCTAAAAATCAGGGTTTCGGTTATTCTTTGCGTAAGTGCTGAATAAGTAGCTAGTTCCAATTTATCACCACAGTTTTTACTTCCTCGCTGAGATTTTTGGTTTCAAATAACTTTTAAGAGATAAAATTAGCACCAGCACCATTCAAAATTTATAGTTCATAATTCTGTTTCATTCAGGATTTAAATCCTACCGCAAACGGGACTACCGTCATTACGCACCGGGTAAAAACCCTTTTTAATTACGAATTACGAATTACGAATTACGAATTACGAATTGGATTCATGTCACAACTGGCAAAAGCCGAAAATCCCAACAACCCCATTCTTAATTATTCAACACCATCGGGGACAGCAAAATTTAGGATGTCTTTATGAACGCAGGCTTAAAACGCATAGAAGCAACTTTACACGATTTAGGGAATCGCGGCACTGCCTCTGCCGCCGAAGCAGGTGATTCGACGACAAAACGACCTTTTTCCTTTAGAATCAGTGTCGGAGCCAACGAATCCACAGAAAGTACACAAAGTCAATCATTTCAGGAAGAACAAACAGTCGATCTGGGCATAGATACTGAGAGTGATTATCCTTCTGAACAAAATTTCTTTCCTCACCATGACTCTGTGCAGACCTTTCAAGCAGAAGAGAATGGTGGCAAAACACCCAGCCTACCCAAGTTGAAAACTCCGAGCTTTAGTAACCATCGCCACGGAGCAAATCCAGCATTGGCGATGAATCTATTGCAAGAAATTCAGGAAACTGTCGCCGGTTGGCAAATAGAATTGCAAAATATTTTAAAGCAAATTCAGGATATTTACTTAGAAGGCCCAATTGTCAATGGCTGGTTAGAATCCAATCCCAGCGAACCAGAACCGGGAGGAACTGCAACACTGCGCCATGCAGAAGTTGACCGCCTGATGAACTACGTAGAAGAAATTTGCGCTACTGGTGGGAAAGTATCTTATAAATCATCAATTACTGGCTACCGTCTCTGTGGTGTAGACGATGCAGGTAAAGTCTGGTCACGCCCGTGTCCGGCAGATCAGGTTCCGAATGTTAGTATGGCGATCGCCCGTTACCAAAAGTTACGTCAACTGCTGGGACGCAAGCAATCTTTGGAAACCCGTCTGAGTCAACTGGCCCAAACACTTGTAGTTTTACACAGTCATATTCAACAAACGTGAAGTTTTAAAGATTATTTCCGAAGAAACTCGGTTGGTGGGTCGGTAATTTTTGGTTTAGATTAACTCTCAGCAGGTGTGCGTTGGATTTAAGATTTTTATCTAAAATCCCAAATCTCAAATCCAAAATAAAATCTATGCCAGACACCCAAATCTCTGCCATTATCTGTACCCACAATCGAGATACCTATTTAGGGGCTGCAATTGATAGTCTTTTAGCGCAGGATTTTGCTGCTGACTTTGAAATTGTGATAGTTGATAATGGGTCTAGCGATCGCACCCGTGAGGTTGTAGAACAAAGGGCCCACAATCCGTGCCTGAAGTATGTATTTGAACCCACCATTGGTTTATCTGTCGCCCGTAACACAGGCGCAAAAGTAGCTAATGGTGATATTCTTGCTTATCTGGATGACGATGCTGTTGCTAGCCCTGGCTGGCTACAAGTTTTATATCTTGCCTATTACAATAATTCTAAACTAGCGATCGCAGGTGGCAAAGTCACTCTCTTATGGCCCCCAGGAATTCAACAACCAAAATGGCTCTCTCCAGGGCTAGCTGCAAATTTGGGTGCATACGATTTAGGTGACAGCAACATCTACATTGAGCAACCTGGCTTAACACCCAGAGGCTTAAATTACTCCATCCGCCGCAGTTTCCTAGAAGAAATTGGCGGTTTTGATCCTCATCTCGGTCGAGTGGGGAAAAATCTATTATCTAATGAAGAACTGCAAATGACCGAATTTGCCCTACAGCGTGGTTGGCAAGTCGCTTATCTTCCTGAAGCGCTAGTAGCTCACAATGTTGCCCCAGAACGTCTACAACGCACCTGGTTTTTAAACCGAGGTTGGTGGCAGGGTATCAGTGAATGCTATCGAGAACAACTCGCTGGTAAAGCTGGAATCGCTCAATTGCAGCGAGGTAGCGAACGGTTTGTGCGTGGCTTGTATAAAGCATTGCAATATTTCTCCGATCCAGCAGAACGGTTTGACAAACTTGTATATGCTTACGGTCAGATTGGTTACTTAAATGCTGCTATTCAAGGTCTTTTATTCACATCAAATAAGAAATAATCACTAAGATTTATCCTGTTATGTCATCTAAAATACCAGTTTCAGTACTAATTCCAGCAAAAAACGAACAAGCAAACTTGCCAGCCTGCCTCGCTAGCCTCAGCAGAGCAGATGAAATATTTGTAGTAGACTCTCAAAGTACCGACAACAGCATTGAAATTGCGAAAAGTCACGGTGTAAATGTCGTGCAATTCAACTTCAATGGACGCTGGCCTAAAAAGAAAAATTGGTCTTTAGATAATCTCCCTTTCCGTAACGAATGGGTGCTAATTGTCGATTGCGATGAGCGCATCACCCCCGAACTTTGGGAAGAAATTGACCAAGCAATTCAAAATGAGGAATATACAGGTTATTATCTCAACCGCCGCGTATTTTTCTTAGGAAAATGGATTCGTTATGGTGGGAAATATCCCGATTGGAATCTCCGTTTATTTCAGCATAAAAAAGGCCGCTACGAAAACCTACATACAGAAGATATTCCCAACACTGGCGACAACGAAGTTCACGAACATGTGATTTTGCAGGGCAAAGTTGGGTATCTCAAAAATGATATGCTCCACGAGGACTTCCGCGACCTTTATCACTGGTTAGAACGGCACAACCGTTATTCCAACTGGGAAGCCAGCGTTTATTTTAATACTCTCACAGGTAAAGATGATAGCGGCACTATCGGCGCGAATCTATTTGGTGATGCAGTCCAACGCAAGCGCTTTTTGAAAAAAGTGTGGGTACACCTGCCATTTAAACCCTTTTTACGGTTTATTTTATTTTATATAATTCAACGTGGTTTTTTGGATGGCAAAGCCGGATATATTTATGCACGCTTGCTCAGTCAATATGAATATCAAATTGGCGTTAAACTCTACGAATTACGCAACTGTGGTGGTCACTTAAATACTGCAACTACTCCGAAGGAAGGAGCACAGGAGCAGGGGAGCAGAGGAGCAGAGGGCAAGCTATTGACTATTGACTCCTAATAAAGAACTAATGACAAATGACCAACCTTTCGTAGATTTACGCAAATATGACCAATCTTGGTTTGATCGGGGACGGCCAAGTTGGTATGTATTGTTATGGTGGCTTGTACAAGCGATCGCATTTCCCCTCACTCCTCAACCGTTAAATATTCTGCGTTGTGCTTTGCTACGATTATTTGGCGCTAGTATCGGCAAAGGCGTATTAATTCGACCTACCGCCCGCTTCACCTACCCTTGGAAAGTTACCATTGGCAACTACAGTTGGATTGGAGATAACGTAGTTTTATACAGCCTCGATCGGATTCACATCGGTGAACACTGCGTAGTTTCCCAAAAAAGTTACCTATGTACTGGTAGTCATGATATCCAAGATCCTGCTTTTGGGTTAAAAACAGCGAGTATCACAATTAACAATGGTGCATGGGTAGCAGCAGATTGTTTCGTTGGGCCTGGAGTGCAAATTGGGGCTAATGCTGTGATTGGCGCTCGTAGTACTGTTTTGACTAATATGCCTTCTGGACAGGTTTGTTGGGGAAGCCCCTGTCATCCCAAGACGAGTCGGATAAAACTCGATCTCCCCACAAACCCATGATTTTATATATAGATTAGTAAGGTAGCACAGCTAGCTGTGCTACCTTACATTTTCTACTTTTCTACATGGTATTGAACCCCAGAATTTATCCCGCAATTCCCCTCGCTGCCAAATTTCAAGGGGAATTGCAGAAGTCTAGATATAATTAAGAGTGACTTTCTAGGGGGTTAGCAATGTATTTGAATGTTGGCTCAGAATTCCAAGGGCCACGCTCATCTTTACCATCACCATTTGTAGATAGGTTGTAGTAGAGAGCAACTGTTTCATCTGGCTTAACATTACCAAAGAATGGATCTGTCAATTTACCCAGTGAATCTAGAGCTTTCATAAACATCTGGGTATGAGAAATTTCTCGTGTTAACAGATGGACTAAAGTCTCTTGGGTTCCTTTGTCAGTTGCTAATTTGATCAATGATTCGTAAGTCTGACGAGCGCCGGCTTCTGCTGCAACGTTAGCTCTTAGATCGCGCACGACATCTCCACCCTCGTTCAAGTAGCTTGCAGTCCAAGCAATACCCTGGCTATCTAGAAAATGAGGCCCAATTCCTCGAACTGCAAAGAGAGTACTCTTATAAGCCTCGGTTTGATCCACATTTTTAGTATGAGCTTCAATGAGTTTACCAACCATTTCTAAATGGCTGAATTCCTCGATTGCAATGTCTTGGAGCATGTCTTTAATTCCAGCATTTTCTACATGGAAAGATTGCACCCAATATTGCAGGGCCGCACTAAGTTCTCCAGTAGCTCCGCCAAACTGCTCTAGAAGTAACTGAGCAAAACGAGGGTTTGCTTCACTAACGTTAACTGCATGAATAGGCTCTTTTTTGTGAAAAAACATAGATTTACACTTCCAAAAATTATGATGTTAGAAAAGTGGGTTATTGGTCTTTTCAAATTTTCCAGGGAGAGCTAATTTGATGTTTGATAGCTTCTCAGCCTGGTGTACTAGAAGACCAATAAAATAGAGTAGTCATTTCAGTGGTGGTAACTGCCAATAACTGCCTCAACAATCTCACTTGTGTCTAAGTTATCAACTCTGATTCCAGATTATTTCTACCAGATGGGGTAAATGATAAATCCAAAAGTTAGACAAAAGAGTTTACATCAAGATTTGAATGGAAATTTGCATTTAGTGATTTAGCCTTTATAGCATAAAAATTATCAATGATTTTTTGGCGACAAAATAAATCGTAAATTATTGAATCTCTTATCTATTAGGTTTTGCTAAATTTTTGAGATTAACACAATTTCCGATTTTTGATAGAAGTTTTTAATCTTAATTCAGCTATATCTATCTGAAGGTGTGATTATACTATCTAACTTTTTGAAGATGTAGGAAAAATATTTAGTTATCAAGTTGAGCAAGATTTAATAAAATTTATTTTTGACCCTTTTTATTTAAAAATTAAATTAATGCTGTAATGCTGAAAAATTAGCTCACCAACTTCTTTAAGAAGTCGGCGAGCTAAAGGCTAAAGACTGTAAAATTTTACCAATGATTAAGTAAGGTTATATAGCAATCATATTTGATTTTTGAAAAAATATAAGTATCAGTAGGGTGTGTTAGACGGAACGTCGTAACGCGCCATAACCTTGGGGTGGTGCCGTACTCTCCTTGCTAACGCACCCTACTTATATTTTTTCAAAAATCAAATACTAGTCCTATATAGCGGTTGTCATTTATGTGAGGTACATCCGTAAAGGCAATTCATGAATTGCCCCTACACGTTACGAGATGATGTTGTACCACATTTGAATGGGAACCGCTATAGCTCAATACAGTTCATTTAGTGATGTTTTGCCTTGGAAGATCCCTTCAATACCTCTTTTTAAGAAGGGTTAGGCAGAATCAACCACTGTTTTAAATAGCACGGGAGAATTTTGTCTCTCGCATTTTAGTGTGAGTATCAAATATAACGGCAATATTTCTGACTAGTAATCTACCGATGTCTGTAATCTGGATCTCATTTTTTGATAAACTGACCAGACCATCAGCTTCTAGTGGTTTTAACGCCTCTAGTTCCTCAGAGAAATATTCATCAAAATTGATCTGATATTTGTTTTCAATATCTTGCTTATGCAACTGAAAGTGAGACATAATCCCCATGATTACATCCCGTCTGATAATATCATTTTGAGTCAGCTTGACACCTTTGCTAACAGGTAAATTACCTGATGCAATTGTCTGATAATAATCCTTTAATTCCTTGTGATTTTGAGCATAAGCATCTTCTAGCATACTAATGGATGTAGAACCAAAGCCAAATAATTCTGTTTCTGCATGGGTAGTGTAGCCCTGAAAATTGCGTTTTAGAGTGCCATTGCGTTGAGCGATCGCTAGTTCGTCATTAGTTTTAGCAAAGTGATCCATTCCAATAAAGAGATATTGGTTATTGGTCAATTCTTCAATGGTCATTTTCAGAATATCTAACTTTTCCTCGGCAGGTGGTAGCGCCTCTTGAGGAATATTTTTTTGTGTCGGTTTTAGCCACGGAACATAGGCAAAATTAAAGACAACAATTCGGTCAGGATCTAACTCAATTGTCTTCTTCACCGTTTCTTTAAATGTCTCGCGGGTTTGATAGGGTAAACCATAAATTAGGTCTACATTCACACTTTCAAACTTAGCTTCTTTGACCCAACTCATGACATCAAAGAGCATTTCTTCTGGCTGAACACGATTCACAGCTACTTGAACTTGGCGATTAAAATCCTGAATGCCGAAACTAATGCGATTAAACCCAATCTCTCTCAGAAAGAAAATGTAGTTTTTATCGATATAGCGGGGATTAATCTCAATTGAGATTTCTGCCTGTGGATCGATGTTAAAATAGCGATTGATGTTTTTCCATAAAAATTCTACTTGGTGATGCTCCAAGTAATTAGGAGTACCGCCTCCCCAATGGATTTGCAACACTTTTCTGTCGGAATCGATTAAAGCTGCGGTATTTTTGATGTCTTGAACCAAAGACTCCACGTAAGGTTTAGCAATATTCTTGTTATTGGAAATTACCGTGTTACAGCCGCAGAAGTAGCAAGCACTTTGGCAAAAGGGAATGTGGAAATATAAACTCATAGGAGTTTGGCGTTGATTAGATGCTGCGATCGCGGCCTTAAAATCAGTTTCAGTGAATGTTTCGCTTAACTCTGTAGCGGGCGGGTAACTGGTATATCTAGGTGCGCGAGTGTCGTACTTTTGAATCAGATCCAGATCAAACTTGACACCAGGTAATAGAAAAACCATTGAGTTGCTTTCCAATGAATGTATGGGGAGTAGGAAGTTAGGAGTTAGGAGTTAGGGGAAATAACTAACGCCTAATGACCAATGACCAATGACCAATGACCAATGACCAATGACCAATGACCAATGACCAATGACAAATGACCAATGACAAACTTAATTAGCCACAGCTATTTCAGTGCTACCTGAATTTTGGGAACGAGTTAGACTATTAAACAGCACTTGGCCGAGTGCTTTAATTAAACTTCCCTCTAACTCTTGAGCCATCTGCAAATTGAACCCAAAGGCATTATTAGCTTCTGCAACAATCCGTTCTGCTGTTATATCATCAACGGGTAATGCATTTAATGCCTGACGATACTTATCCTTAAATGCCTTTTTGTCAGGAATTTGCTCAAAATTGTAAAAGGAGGTGCCTTGGTAGTCAGAAAGCTTTAGGGCTGACTGAGCAACTTTTTGTAGCATTTGACCCCCAGAAAGATCGCCCATGTAGCGAGTGTAGGTATGACCTAGCAATAAGGCTGGTTCACTAGCAGAAATTTCCCGAATGCGGTCAATGTACTTTTGGGTAGCAGATGAGGGTGTAGTTTGCTCTCTCCAATTATCCCCATAATAGAACACCATATCTTTTTCGAGCGAGGATTGGCGATTAAGTTCAGGAAAGTAAACTGCACTAATCACAGGATGCTTTAGATGGCTATCTAATGCCGCTTCTAGTTCGCTGTAGACGTAATACAAGTTGCTTAAGAACTTGGCAAAGCAGTCTCTATCCACAACTCCTTGCAAAAAACATTTCATGAATCCCACATTTTCTGCTGATGTGTGGGCTTGTTGAGTTCCAGAACGCAGTTTAATGGCAAGATTGCTACTCATTGTTGCTTCCTTCATTTTCAAGCGCAAGGTCTCTGGACAGTCACGCGACTCAGGATGCCTGCCAGTTCTAGCTAAAAGATTGTTATTCTAGGTTTAGAGAGGATCTGCATCAGTCTATCCAGCAAGTACCACTGCCGATGTAGATCCAGGTATTTTTATTTCTCCTAAGATTATTTAACTATTAATTTATATATAACTATAAAGATATTAGTATTTATTTATGTTTTACTGATGCTCATGTTCAGGCACATTTCAGTTGAGTAGTAATAAAACTGATTTTGGAATAGGCATTTTAACTCTCTTGAAACGATGAGCAATAAGTTTATTTATCACAATTTGCTTTCAATAATTTAACTGATGCTTCCAAATAACTATTTATGCTTATATAACGCGCTCGCACTTGGACAAACAGCACCCCATGCTCATCAACCATCAGACTGGAGCGATCGCACCGCTCAATAAATCAATAAATGTTGATATCTCCTCTTCTCAATAATTCAAGCAATCTTATACTCCTGCAAATCTAATCACCACACGAGCAAGGCTAATAAAAAAATTCAACACTTTCTCTGCTTGAATTGCAGCATCAATATCTTGTTTGATATTTCGCAGATCGGCAAGAATTTGGTCGCGATCTGGACGGATCAACACTTGTGTGAACAGAGCCGCTCTCACTGCATTGAGCGCATCCTGACATTGTTCAATAGCTTCAGATAGGATATTTCCAAGTTCCCAATTTTCTTCATCTTCTGCTTGCAAGAGTGCAAATTGTAATCTGAAAAGAATGTTTTTTAGGTTTTTTTCTGCTTGTTTAAAAACTTGCAGATCGATAGGTTTACCAGAAGGCAACTTTGCTATGGACTCAATGCTATTAATAATCTGGTTGATTTGTTCTTTAATCTTGTTGAGGCTAGTTGAAGTAATCATTTTGAACTATCTCCTTATGATGAACAGTCGAGAGGTTGAGATTCAGAAGTTGTAGGTGGGAGATTCTGTCTTTGTTTGTTTAATATATCCTTCAAGATGGGATCTTCTTGAATTGCTGTTTCAATCTCTTTAACTCTTACATTTACAGCAATAATATCTGCACCAAAGCTAGAGGCTATTCCTAAAGCTGTGGTGATTTTTGCAACAACTTCGTCAAAGCTTATATCGTTGTATTTTTCAATGACTTGGGAAAGCTTTGCTCCTGTATCAGCTGTCAGCAAAAGTTTAGCTCTAGCTTGACAAATCATTGTTTTATCTTCTATATTGACGCTGAGTAACTCATCTAAAAGTTGCTCCGCCTGATTGGATATTTGTGTTTTCTCTTCCTCTGAAGTAGCATTCTGAAATTGCGTTCTGAGTTTGCTAAACCGAAAAAGAATCACAACTCGATCTGGATTTTTCGGTGAAGGCGGATCTTGAGCAATCAGTTCAGCTAGAAGTAGCATTTTGACAGTTAATTGCCTAGAAGGTTTAGCTGCTCTAGCAACTGCACCTGCTTCAGTGGCTAATAATCCTGCTTGTTCAATGTTGTTAAAAGTCTCGCCTGCTACGATATATTCTTGCTTGAGATCGTTGAGAACGTTATTAACAGGACTTGGCCGGGTATTTGTTTGAAGTTGATTTTCAATTATATTCGATACTTGGTCTATATCAGCAAAGTCTATATTGCGATCGCTTAAAAGACTTCTTACCAATATTCGCCGCCGTTCAGCTGTTGAGCGTGGTAGAGGATTGAGTTGATAGATAGTTTTGACAGATTCAATCGCATCACTTGCCTGAATTTTAAAGTTCAGTGCCGTCAGTCGCAGTACCGCTCTCCTCTCTGGACTACAACCGCTTAGAGCGATACTCATTATCAAGAAAAGCAGCAAACTTTTTAATTGAACTGGATTTTTCATCAAGTAGCCTCAGAGAGTGTTGGAAAAGTCAACCAGATGAGGAATGGTTGAACCAGAGTTCATATTCACAAAGCAAGCGCTGATAGCATTCTAAGAATTGTTTGTCGTCAGTTTGAAATTGGGGGCATTAATACCCCCTTATAGAAATTCAATCGGATATAAAACTCTGAAACTCCTTTATATCATCGGGTTTCAACCCAATACTTTTCGGATAAGTAGTATTGGTCTTCAAACATAGGGCTGAAATCCCTGAAATTTCAGGAGTAAAATTTACTTCAAAAACCTTAACTAAAAGGTATTGCGATCGCACTTGCATTTTTTAATGACAACCATCTATAGGACTCCTATTTGATTTTTGAACAAAATTAGGTATGTAGGGTGTGTTAGAACGAAGTTCGTAACGCACCATTATCAAGGGTTTGGTGTGTTAGCGACAGCGTAACGCACCCTACGGATCTTTTCAGAAATCAAACCGGATTCCTATATCTCCTGATCCATTGAATGCTGCCACCTTTTGTATCAGTTACAGTAAAATCTAAATCAACATCTTCAATTGTTATAGAAGGCAAAGTTGGGGTAGAATCAAACTTCAAATCAATCTCAAAAGCTGGATTTTTACCTAATCCAATTGTATCAATCAATTTGACATTTTTTAGCTTACTTATTTGAGCCGAACTCAAGTTTAGAGGCTGAAAGAGTTGATAACCACGATCTCCAGGTCTGGGAGTCGGAGGATCGGCTTGTGAAGCGGCGTGCCAGTAATGTTCAAATTTTGTACCTGAAAATAATTGATTGGCATTCAATCCATTTTTTGAGCCTACATATACTCCAGGCAAATATCCAAAATCGCTCGCGGCATCAAACCACTCATTACAGAAGCCTTGAATATCATTTGGAGGTGAAGCAGAATTTACTTCTTCCAAATCTAAGAAAATATTCATTCCAGGGGGAAAGCCACAATTAGCTGCATAGACAGCAGCGTTTTTACCATATCGCATTCCTTTTGGACTTGTTGCTACCCAATTGTTATTGCTAACGTGCTGCACTAGAAATAGTGCAAGACCTGAATCTAAGATATGATTTGCCTCTTCAAAAGTAATGTCATCATTACTACCAACTGGATTAACGCTGAGTTCTAACCTCGGAACGTAGCGGATACAGAATGAAAAACCTGATTGAAAAGCTTGTTTTGCTTGGTCAAGGCTGATTGGGTAGTTGACATCAAAACCAAGCGCCCCATCAGGTGCAGATTCAATTACAACATTTTGTAACTTTGGTAATTGCATATTTTCTACCTCAAAATTAAAATTATTGAGAATTGCTTAGTGATTCATTTTTTTGATAAAGTGCAATGCCTACACCCGTCAAAAGCATCGCGCTTTATAAGATGATGTTTGAAAAGGCTTGTTTGAGGGCATATTTAGCACAGTGAAGCATATCATAGGGCTATAACCTCGATTTATTGTCGCATTTAAGTTCTTTATTTTCCTTTTTAGAGTCAGTTAAAACTAAAATAAACTAGGGATTTTAAAGTCCAAGTGCTTGTCTAGTTTTATCGCCAACCATGCCATCAATGGGGTCTAAACCTGCCTGTTCTTGAAATTTAGCAACAGCTTGAGATGTTGCTGGCCCAAACAAGCCATCTGCACTAGTTATACCTAAATTAAAACCCTTCCCAATTAATTTTTCCTGAACTGCCTTGACATCATTTCCCTCCATCAAAGGAGTAGTTAAAAAAAGCAATCTAGGGCTATTTACTGCTCTGATTCCCGGCTGAGTTAATCCGGTTAATTCTGATTGGATAATGGAAAGTTTTTGTTTCCAAGTATTAGGATCATTCTTATTTAAGCGATCGTCAATATGCACTGGATCGCCAAAATCTCCCCCCCAATGCAAAACAGGATGGTTACGAATAGCAGTAAAAAATGCTTGAATTGTGGAAGGTAGTGAGTTAAAATCTCCAAGCTCATGACTAGTATATAGTTTCCCTCCTATTTTGATATTCATGTCAATAGCATGACCAATGAAGTGATTAGACATTTTGGCAGCAGGAAACGCTGGTCCCACAACAGGAACATCCCAGGGACGAGCTGAACTAGTAACATAAATCTTTAGTCCGTTGTTAGCTGCAAAGTCATTAATTTTTTCGAGATGAGGGATAAATTCGATATCTGCTAAGACAGGCTTATTGATAAATTGAGAACCGATAAAGGTTTTAAGTTCAGTTGCCATAGGAAAAATTCTCCAGGTAATTAAATATTGTTTTTTATCGGCGATCGCTTGAAAATCAAGACAATGCACTACAAGATAGGCTATGCCTGCGGCGGGCGTAGCCATCGCACTAAAATTCAGCTAGAGTGGGTTTGGGACAGGCTAGTTAAGTAAGGTTACTCTTCGAGCTTGCGGAATTCCTAGCGCCAACACCAGTAAAGTTTGCAATTTTAAGAAAAAAGTTAAGGATTTCGCACTAGCAAATCCCCAAAGCATTTCCCCATCTCGGTTCCAGTTACCGAAAATTTAAGTGCTTTACAACCATTAGTTAACATAGTTCTTAACTTTGGAAAAAACTCCAAGTTAAGAACTATGCTTCTGTTTACTTTTTCCTAAGCAAACTCCAACTCCGAGGCGCATTTCAGAATAAACTTTTTGGAATTGCATTCTTAAGATTTGTAACTATACTGCATAAATTTGGAAAGTGCATAAGTAATAACAGTATTCCCCTACACCAATAGGCAAAATTTTAATATTTTTTTATACCTAAATTTAGTTAAAAATGCAATTACAATCGAAAAATCATCTCCGACGGCGCGGCGCAACTCTGACGAATCAAGGCTCAAGGAAACTCAATCAGGCAAAAGCTCAGTTAGAAATTGAGCAAAACTTTAAGCGATACACTCTCGAAGACCTAAGTGAGAAAACAGGTTTAACCCCCAATACCCTCAGTAAGGTCTTTAATAGCTCAGTGGGAGTCGATAAACGAACCTTGGAGTGCTGTTTCCATGCCTTTAATATGATCTTGTTAAAGGACGATTATTTCTATCTGGAGCCTCATCAAGACAATCTTGCCGAGATTAGCTTAATGTCCTCGGCTGAAGTTTGCGATCGCATTGAACCAGTATGCGATTCTCCCAGCAATGTAGGGCAAAATCACAAAATGGAACGATTCCCAAAGGGACGGCAGAGCCGAACGCCAGACAATCTGTACCCTCGTTTCCCAACTACACCAGGAGGACAGATACCACTAGATTCAGTCTTGTACATTGACCGTCCCATCCTCGAATCTCTCTGTTACGAAGCCATCCAGCAACCCGGTGCGCTACTCAACATCCGCGCCCCCAAGCAAATGGGCAAAACCTCCCTAATGACCCGCATCCTGGCTTATTCTGAAACTATTGGCGATCGCACTGTTTCTGTGAACTTGCAACTTGCCAATGACGAGATTTTACAAAACCTAGATCGCTTCCTAAAATGGTTCTGTGCCAGAGTCAGCAAGCAGTTAGACTTGCCAAATGAGATTGCTAATTTTTGGGATAACTCCTTGGGTAGCAAATCAAATGCTACTGATTATTTCCAGGATGTCATCTTAACCAACCTCGATCGAGGAGTCTCTTCAAGGGAGAATTCCCCCCTAGTCATTGCGATCGATGAACTCAACCAGCTTTTTGCCTACCCCGACGTTGCTCGTGAATTTCTCCAACTTCTGCGAACTTGGTCGGAGCAAGCCAAAGAAGACAATGCAGACATCAATCCTTGGCACAGGCTGCGACTGGTGACAATTCATTCTACTGAAATCCTGATGCCTCCCTCAATCGCTCTCTCTCTCTTGAATACTGGGCTGATGATTGAGTTACATGAGTTTACCCCTGCTCAGGTGCAGGATCTAGCATATAGGTGCGAACAGGAGATAACCTCGTCACAAACCCAGCGCCTAATCGCTCTGTTGGGGGGACATCCCTATCGGTTGCAGTTAGCATTTTATTACCTACAACAGCAGACAATAACCCTAGAAGAACTCTTAGAAAATTCTGCGATCGCCGCCGCCATCTATGCAGACCATCTAGAACAACAATGGTGGAACCTCCAACGCTATCCCGATTTATTGCGATCGTTTACAGAAATTGTCAGGCAATCAAGTCCTGTAGATTGCGAGGCTGTACAAGCCTCTCAGTTGCACAAAATGGGATTAGTGCATTTGCATGATATGAAGGCAAGGCTTGCCTGTGAGTTATTTCGTCCGTTTTTTTGCGATCGCCTGCGGTAAATCAATGGCGAGCGAAAATACATAATATTTGCTACTAAGTACTTACATATTTTAGTGCAATTGAAGGAAAAATTTAACTTAATCTTATCCTTTTGTTGGCTTATTCTTAGTTGTGCTACGACTTGTAATGCAATATCTTTTACTTAATCAGTATTAAATCCTCTATAAAAAATAACAGCTTCCGTGTATTTAGCAATATTAATATCGAACTTTTGAGAATTTTACGTAATATTATCAAAGCAGGTTTAAGGATTCAGCCTTGAATGGCACTAAGTTAAGCTGAATGGTAGGCAGCGTAAGGATTGCAGAGGGGCAGGGGTGCAGGGGTGCAGAGGGGAATTTCTAAATATCTGAACGCAATTGCCTAAAATTTCTTCTTTCTCCCCTG
>NZ_NOLK01000168.1:0-17314 GCF_002245985.1 Nostoc sp. 'Peltigera membranacea cyanobiont' 232 | reverse complement strand
AGCGAACCACGAGTCCGCAAACGTCGCCCAAAAATTTACCCCTTGATGACTAAAACCCGGCATGAGTTACGCAAACAATTGCAAACTGCTTAAACTGCAAGGGTTCCGGCTTTTCTTAGTGCCATTCGGTAGAGTAGGTTTTACCAGACCCAGGCGCACCTATTACCAGTGTTCCCCTTTCGGCATTGGGAAACCAAACACTAGGAGATGCACCTAACATTGTTTGCAGATTAGTAATTAGCGATCGCCATTTACCTTTTACCCAATAGCGAGGAGTACCAGACCACAGGGTAACTTTATTGTGTTTATGCTCCTTGATTTGCTTGAGTGCTAGGTTAGTTGCTGCTAGTTTCTCGCTAATACCGGAGACTTTACCAGTGGTAATTTTTCCCTTACCAGTACCACTGATTTGCAACAACAGTATAACGAACAGTATTCCACCTACCATCATCCAACCTTGGGGATTGTTATACTGCTGAAACAACTTGCCAAAGTCAATGCTAGCCTCTTGTGTTTGTAAGGATGACACTTCAATTAATGTCGAGTTAGCAGTGATCTGGTTGTGTGGTAGATTTTTCTGGTAAATGTTCATAGCAGTGAAGTATGCATTTAACAGAAATTTTAGCTACCAAGTGAAAGCTAAAGTATTGACCTTCTGGACATTTTTTTAGAGGTCTTAAGAGAAGCGATTGTGATTTGAAACAAAAAATGATTATCGTGTAGGGATGGAAGGAGTGAGAGGAGCGTCGTTCGTCAGACATTGCAAATTAGCAATGTCTAATTCTAGAATTCTAAAGATAACGAGCAAGCAATTCCTGAGCAGCTTGCTTGTGTTTTTCCACCAATTCCTTCGGTGTAAGGAATTGAGCGCTACCCATAAAGCGATAAACCCAACGGCTAAATTCCGTCAGCGATCGCGATGGAAGTTTGAGTCTGTAATCTAGGTAGCTTGGTTTTCCATCTGGAGTTTTCGCTCCAAAAGAAATTTTCTGGCTTTTATGGCGTTTTTCGCCTTCTTGAATAAACACCATAACATCAGGGAAGAAGCGCACGGTTACTTTAACAAAATCTAATTTTCCCTGTCGCTCTAAACTTTGTTCTTCTTGTTTACCTAAATATAACCCCCAGCCATTCTCCAGTAGTTGATGTGCGACTTGGAGGCTTTGCCATTGTTCTGTTGAATCCCGTCCTTTAGAGTCAAGCAACTTAAAGTGTTCGGTAAACCTATCCAACCTTGAGATAGCTAAATGTCCATTCTGACAATCTTCATGCAATAGATACCAAGCTATATCTGAATAGATAAGTTGTAAAGGGTAAATATTTAAAAACTCAGTAATACCTTTTTGATAAGCATTGCGACTGCGATAAATTTCTATTGCCTGGCCCCGAATAATAGCGCTTTCTAGCTGTTCTAGTTTCTCAAAAAGGGTGCCACGATACTTGCTATCAGCCATCATTTCTTCTGGGTCAGTGTAAATAATTGCTCGATTGATTTGCGCCCGCACTGGATAGGCAAATTGGTCTGCTAAGTTCAGTCCCCGCAATCGTCGCATCAATATCTGATAAATTTTGTTAACTTGCGGATCTTGTTGATATTTTGCTTGAGAACTCAAGGCATTGAACGCAACCTGTAATTCGACCAGACTCATTGCACCAGTCCCCAGATAATAACCCCAACGATACATACGGTTGTCTAGGATATTGTAGTGACGCAATGTCCGCAAATCTTTTCGCAGCGTGTGTAGTGAGTAAGCTGGCAAATCAATACCGCAGTCACGAGCAACTTCCTGCAAACGCACCGACACCTCAGTAAGTGCATCATGATAACCCCCAGATTTTGTATCGATTGAATCATTAAAATCACTGTTGCCCACTCCGGGATAACGCACAAAAGTCGCAATCAGTAGCATCAACCGTTCAAACGCCTGGAGGTCAGTATAAAGATGAGCAATAGACTTCTTGGGCATTTTGACCTGTCAAGTAAAAGAAAATATTCAACTAGTACTTAAATTAACCTCTCAAAGCTCTACTAGTCTTGCTTTTTAGGTAATTTTAAATAATCAAATAAATACTCGGATTTAATGGATTTCTTGAAATTCCTTTTGCTACTATGCAGTTTATACAAGGTAAATCAAGGGATTCAGGCTACATTGCACTCAAACGGCAGAAGTACTAGACCGATATCTTAAATAGATAATTTCCCGCGTAAATTGTAGATATAGTGTAAAAATAGTTACTTAAAAACCTTTGCAGGGAATCTTAAGTATAGAGATACTTTTTTGTCAGGGCAGCAACCGAACTTTGTTGGTTGTCTGGTTAGTAAAAATTGAACAAGAAAGCAGAGGGAAAAAGGCAGAAGGGATAAATCCCTTCTCCGATTGCCCGATAGCCCAGCGTTAGCGACGCAGTTTAACTAAGTTAGTTATCTACTAAATAATGACTACTTTTAACTTCTCTATACCAACACAAACGCAACATCTTTGGCAGGAAATTTCATCACATTGGTCTCATTCCAATCGTCCCAAAGGGCAGCGATTTTTGGGTAGCATTCAGATTAATCAAAAAGATACAGACCAAGTTTTAGATGTTGTAGGCTATAACTTGAGGAACCTAAGTACAGTTACTTATAATAAGTTATATGAAAGATTCGATGAACCTAAGCAGAACTGGCTGAAAATTCTAACTTTTGCTCTATCTGAGTATGCATATTATTATTCAAGCGTTGAAGAAAAATTTTGGTATGGTTTTTGTCAAAAGTTAAAACTTTCGTGTAATCGAAGCCTAGAGAAGACACTACGTCGGATTGTTGGTGATGGGTTTGACCTACTTGGTCTTGTCAAAGCTAAAGGAGGGTATCCCTATGTATCAACCTTATGGCTGCAAAGTGGTATTCCTCAACAAAACCTCAATCATTTTGCCCACTTAGTTCAGGAATTCTCAAATGAATATAGATGGTGGGAAATTGCCCATAGCTCATGTGAAGATATTTCTGAAGAACTGTTTGATTTTTGTCAAGAAAAGCATCCTCAATGGGCTACTCTAATTCATTTTCTCAAAGCTAGTTGCCCGCAGAAAGAAAACGAGGAAGTTGAACCAATCTCCGGGCAGTTACTTCAAGGTATTGCTATTATTGCTGTTGAACTTGAACGTCAAGGAACATTACCGGAAGCGCTGAAAGATGACAATAAGCGCGAAAAGCTGCTGAGAAACTATTACTTACCAAACAATTTTTTCTTGAGGGATTGGAACAGTCTAATTCAGGTTTTAACTCCTAAACAGCGTCGTTTTGGTAATAGCCGTAAAATAATTAGTCGTCGCCAAAAGCCTCTATCACTGGTTTTAGATGTTACTGAATCATTGAATATGCAGCTAGTGCTGCCAGAACAAAGCCTTTGGAAGAAAGATTGGGAACGCTTAAGTGGTACTTTCTGCCAAATTCCAGCAGCACATTGGGAAGGTACTATTCCCAATAATCCAGGATTAATGATTCCCGAACAAGTTGTAAATATCAAAAGTGGGGCTGAACTATGGGAATGGCAACTCTTAGATCATCGAAAAAATTGCTTAAATGAGTGGAAGCTTGAGGGTGTAGCCAGGAATCTGCCTTGTTTAATATTCGATGCTGGGACAGGCGAACACTTAAATTTAGACTCTACTAATCCTAGCATCAGGGGAGCCAAAGAAATTATTTTCTTTACTCCTAAAGGCGTTTGTCTAGACTTTGGTAATGGTATTGAAATTGTAGATACTTGTGTACCATCTAGTATTAGAGGCTGGCAAGGTAAACAGCTTACACTGACAACGAAAGAATCATCAATTATCTTCATAGCTTTCTCCGATGAAGAGATTACTACATTCCGAACGATTAGCTGGAAACTTTCTTTTGAGGAACAACCAAGCTTAAGAGGACTGAAGCTCAAGGGTAAAAAATCTGTTTATCTAGAAATTCCCACGTTCTGGTATCCGCCTATTGAGGGACAAATATCCTTAAATGTTTCTATCGAAAATATCACCCATCAAAAAACAATTATTACTACAACTGAAATAATACAACCAAGCGATAAATGGCAAGCAATTCCTCTCGATAAATGGATTATTGAACCAGGTCAATATGAAGCCCGCTTTTGGAATCAATTTCATCGCTGGTCATATAAGTTTGAAACTCAGTCCAACTATCAGATGGCTAGCAAGCCAGAAATTAACAATTTACTAATTAGTAGCAGTTCGCAAGGACAAGTAGAAAACTTACCTATTCATAATAGTTCTGCTGATACTTTTTGGGCAGAAGAAATTAAAATGAAAGGTCTTTTACCTCTAGAAATTATCAGTTTATCTTTATATGATAGGCAGGAAACTGTATTTTCTCAGTGTCAAGCAGATTCATTGGGTAATTTACACATAAACTTGGCATCTTTTTATAATTTATTATCTCCTGATTCTAATTGGTATGCTTTAGATTTCCAGAGGATAGGTGGAGAAACACAACGTTTAATAGAAATGGAAGTTGCTTCCCTGGTAATTAGCTGCACTTGGGATAATCAAGCAGTTCAAATATCTGGTTTATTATCTAACGAACTTTATTATCTTTCATGCTGGAATTTACTCTTACCTGAAAATTCGCCAGTAGAAATTAAAATTTACCCAGTTTCGTCAAATGAAGATAGAATCAATATTCCGTTAAAATTGCAACCTGGAATTTATAATATTCAGATATTAGGCTCACGTAAACTACGACATAACCTTGGTTGGTGGTGTAATAGCAATCAAAATGATTTACCGGATGAAACTTTAGAAAATGAAGATTTGGCAGATTACTGCTACACCATTCTAGGTAATGAATCTGTTAGTGATTTTGTGAAATCTGCCAATAAATATGACTATGACCCCTATTTATTACAAACAGCTATTGATAGCCTGAAAAATTTACCCTGCTATCTTCCAGAATGGTTGCAGATTAATTCTCTTACAGAGAAACTCCAAGCTCTTGTTGAAAATCTAAAAGTCAAGTTGAAAAGTCCGGGAAGTACGCAAAAAGTAACAATATCAAAAGGAGCGAATACTTTTCACGTAGCAGCTATTCAAGAAAATTGGTTATTAATAAGGTTAACAAACCCTAAAAAACGAAATTTTGTTTTTAAACAAATAGAAATAAACATTGAAAAAAATCATCGGCAGAAAAAAAATTTAATTATTCATCTTCCTAAACAAACTGTTTACGATGATATTCTATTATTAAAATACAAAAATATAAATATAAATGATATTAACAGCTATATACCTTTAGAATACATTCAACAAACTCAGCCTTTAACCTCCAATGAGGCTCAAAATATTTTAAAAGCATAAAATCATGTTAGCCGAAAAAATTACTCAACTACTCAGCAATCATCGTCATTCCGATAATCGGACAATTCCACAGTCTTTAACAAAGCATCAGATTATTTCGCTGCTAGTTTCAAGTCTTTCTCCCAACGAATCTCAAGAAAACCTAACAGATACAATTCAAAATACTCTAAATGAATTGCAAGCAGAAGGTGAAATATTAGCAGGAACGCGAAACCATTACTGCATTGCTCCTCCGATGGTTTTAGCCCAGAATAAAGAAGATTTAACAAGTTTGCTATTTCGGGGCGATCGCGCTTATTTGACTCTGGCTCATCAAGTCCTAGAAAGTCAACAAAACCCTCCAAATCCTTTAGTGTTACGCCCTCAAAGTAATCAATTTCATAGGATTAAAAACCGTCTTAATCAAGTTGGTATTTGTTTGCTGACTATTTCAGATAGTATTGAAAATTTCCCAATGCCAAGAAAAGCCTTGAAATCGGAGTTGCGTTCAACTTGGACAGAAGACCCTTTTTCTATCAAAAATTGGCAAAATGGAAGCTATATTCAGCGATACGTACCCTGTAATGAAGCGCAGAAAGAACGTTGGCGCAATCCGAGCCGCGAAAGTATCAAAAATGAAGATATATTGCACTTACCCACAGGTGAATATCTCTGGTTTGAAGACCAAAATTTTTATGAATTAGAGCCAGATTTAGCTATTTTAGCCATGTTCTACCAGGACAAACAAATGGGATGCCCTTTAAAAGTAATTTGGGATGAACCTCCAGGAAAGTTAAATTTGCAAGGTGTCTATCTTCCCAGTATCTATGCACGGTGGTTATGGCATATTTCTGAGCCTGGAGAAGAATACAGAACTCGAAATTTTCAATCAAAAAACTGGCCACTTGTAAAAGAAGCATTTAAACGTTTAGGAGCTAAATTAGTATGACTAAATATCTAGATCCAATCGCAGCAGTTGAACAACCCCGTGCAGACTTTATTCGCTATTTACTTACAGCTTACCCCCTACGTGACCCCCATCTCCGCTACGGTTTTAAGCAATTATTAGAGCAACCTGGAAACCTTTGGCAACATCCTTACCTCGAAGGTTCCCAGCCATATAAATCAAGTCTTAGTATCAATGATTTGGTCGAACAAGGGGTTTTACACCCTGAGATGGCAACACTATTTATACCTAGTAGCCGTCGGTTGTACGAACATCAAGAAAAAGCTATCCGCGCAGTTGTAGAACAACAGCAAAATATAGTCGTTGCAACTGGTACAGGTTCGGGAAAAACTGAGTGTTTTCTGACACCCATGCTCGATATGCTGCTGAAAGAAGGAGATAATTTATCGCTTGCTGGAGTGCGGGTGCTAATTTTATACCCGATGAACGCTCTGGTAAATGACCAAGTTAAACGTCTGCGGCAATTGTTATGTCGCCAAAAGACGACAACCAAAACTAAATTTGGATTCTACACCAGTCGCACCGAAAAAGACAAAGGTAAAGCAATAGAGTCATTAAGAGAAGAATTTGCAGCTTACGATCCAGAAGAACTACGGCAATTATTTACCTCGGCTGAAATAAAATCTATAAAAGATGAGGAATTAATTGATAAAGCTATTGAAAAAACTAGCCAAGTGCAATTACTTTCAAGAGAAGAAATGTGGGAAGCACCACCCCATATTTTAATTACCAACTACTCCATGCTGGAGCATATGTTGATTCGGCCCAAGGAGCGAGAAAAAATTTTTGAGGCTTCAGTAAATACTTTCAAAATGTTAGTAGTAGATGAAGCTCACACCTATGATGGTGCTAAGGGTAGTGAAGTTTCCATGCTATTAGAGCGTTTTAAAGCTTCCGTAGGTGTGGAACAAAAAGGTAAAATTCGCTGCATCGCTACCAGTGCCAGCTTAGGAGATGCTTCGGTTGATGATAAAGTTATCGCATTTGCAGGAGAGTTTTTTGGTGAAACTTTTAGTCAAGTAATTCGCGGTCAGCGTCTCAATGCCAAAGACCGATTAGGCAAACCTTATACCCTACCTGCTGCACTTACTAATGAAGAAATTATACAATATTTAAGTATTATTGAATTACCACAACAAGGTTCTCCAATTAGTTCTTGGTTTGACCCACTAAGCGCTATTGTACCCGAACAACAACTAAAATTAGCTGAGTCGCAAGCTGATAGCGATATCCACAAATTCCTCTGGTTTGCTCTCAAGGGACATCCCTTAATACATCGACTGATTAATATACTTTGTCGCGAACCTAAACCTTGGGAAGAAATAGTTCGCTCTACAGAATTATGGGGTGTAAATCTGCCAATTAAATTAGATGGTAGCGTTGATGATACAGATGCAGAAGTTGCACTAGCTCATTTGCTGCAAATAGGTACTCTCGCTCGTGCAAATCCAGATGATTTACCTTTACTTCCTGTGAGATTGCATCTTTTATTTCGCAGTTTAGAGGGACTTTATGCCTGTATTAATCCCAAATGTTCGGGAGCAGCGCACGACCCAATTTATTCAGACCGTGAAGTACGGTATGGGCAACTTTATTTGAATGAGAAAAAAACCTGTGAATGCTGTGGTTCCCCTGTATTAGAATTGGGTAGTTGTTCTCAATGCGGTCAGGGTTATGTATTTACTCAACGTCAAGATTCGGGAGAACTAGAATCTCTACCCAGATCAATTCAAGCATTAAAGGATAATACCAAGATTTACACTTTGACTTCTGGCAATTTAGACAGTGTAACAGAAGAAGAGGAAATGGGTGAAGATGAAGAGGAACAAGAATCAACAACACTAAAAACTTTTAAATTTGAACTTCAGAAGCATGGCTGGATTGGTAAACTTTCAGATGAAACGTTTACAAACAAAGTAACACCAGAAAATGAATTTATTTTAGCATGGCATCGCAAAAAAAATGACGGAGATGAAGGCGGTTGTTATTTAAACAGATGTGCTGCTTGTGGTGCTGGAACTGGGCGCACTACTCTAGCAATTAATCGATTTGTGACTTATACAGATGGCCCATTAGAGGCGATGCTTGATAGTCTATTTGAACTACTACCAGAAACAGAAAAGACTGATAAAAACTCTTCAAAGCGGAAAATACTTACCTTTTCCGATGGTCGTCAAGATGCAGCCTTTTTTGCCTCCGACTATCAACGTACCCATACCGAAATGCTATATCGACAGATGCTTTGGCAAGCATTTAATCAGATAAAAAATGCTGAAGGTATTACATCTGTTAATCAATTAATTAACCAACTGAAAGCAGAATTTTTAGAATTTTATATTCCTCACCCTGATCGAAAATCTGATGTAAATTATAAAAGCTACCGTCCTAACGATCCAGAAGAGGAACCTAAAGATAGAAAAAATAAAATAGATGCGGAAGATTTAGCTCAGAAACGAGCTAAGGAAATATTAGTTAAGGAATTTGCTCTTTATTTTAACCGTCGTTTAACCTTAGAAGCATTTGCATTGTTAACTTGTCATATAGAATTGGAGAAGCATTTAATAGAGTCAGTTGCTGGTAAATTTGAAATCAGCAATGATGAGGCGCAGATTTTATTGACAGTTATTACTGACATCATCCGTCGCACAGGAATTGTTAGCATTGAAGGCTCATCCAGCTACTTTCAAGAAACCGGAGGCGATGGTCGCCGTCCCGAAATGATAGATGCTCAGGGTAAGTCTAAAAATTACCTATTTTTAGAAAAATCAGATGATGACACAAAAAAATATAAAGACTCTCCCTCTTTTATGCCTTGGAAACAAGGAAAGGTGAGAAAACCACCAAATCGCTTGGGTTGGTACTTCTTACAAATATTTGGCGAAGAGGAACTTCCTAATAAAGAAGATTTTATATGGCTTTTCCGGCAACTTCAAGACTTTGGCTTACTTGTTTCAGCTAAAAAGGGATTTCAACTCAACTGGGGACTGTTAAATATTTTTGAGACGCGGCAAGATTGGTATAAATGTAATTGCTGCCAGCAGATTTTTCATGTTCCAAGTTTATCAAAAATCACTCTTGGAAAACTTAGCGTTCAAAGATGTTCGGCTTATAAATGTGGTGGTACTCTTGAGTCTTACACACCTGAAAAAATTGAACAAACCTCTGCCGAACATTACCAGCAGTATTTAATTAAACAACGCTTACCCTTGCCACTGCGATCGCAAGAACATACAGCACAGCTAGGTGTTGCAGAACTAGAAAAACGCGAAAATCGTTTTCGCCAAGGTCGCATCAATATGCTCAGTTGTTCGACAACCTTAGAAATGGGTGTAGATATTGGTGAGTTGCAAGCGGTGGTTCTTCGCAATTTCCCTCCCCATGTTAGCAACTACCAGCAACGAGCCGGACGCGCTGGACGACGCACAGATGGTGTAGCTATTACTTTAATGTATGGGCAACGCCGTCCCCACGACCGCTTTTATTTTGAGCAACCAAAAGAGTTAATTGCTGGTAGCAATCAAATTCCCAAGCTTGATTCTGCTAACTTCCAAATACAGCAGCGTCACATTCATGCTGAGTTACTAGCTGCATTTTTACGAGAAAACTGGAATCTCAGTGCAGAAGAAATAAAAATAGCAGAGTTTTTGGATTTACCACTAGAAAATCCTGCTTCCTCTGAAAATTTCACTCCTGCTGCTGAAGCCAAGATTTGTAAGTTACAACAATGGCTAAATAGCGATGAAGCAGCAGAGCTAGCCGTGCAGTGGCTAACTCGGTTAGGTAGCTCCGAAAGTCAAGCAGCTATAGTGCTGAGAGGCTTTAAAGATGGGATTGAAGATTTTCAAGAGCAGCAACTTCAAGATTGGAATAGTTTAGCGGAAGATATGCTTGAACTACGAAACCGCATTACCGATCCATCTGAAACAAAAAATTTAGAGAAAATAGCCAGACTTATTGCTGGGACAAAGCGCGAACTTGATAAAATAGGCTCTCGTCGCCTACACAACGAACTAGCGCAAGCCAGTATCCTACCAATTTATGGTTTTCCTATTGACGTAGTTCGCCTTTTGACCGGGGAAAGCAATGAGTATAATTCCGCACAAGGAAAACATCGACTAGAACGCGATCGCCGACTTGCTCTTGGTGAATATGCTCCAGATCAAGAAATAATAGTAGATGACCGAATGTACAAAAGTGTTGGCATTCTTAAACCAACAGAATTAGAACAAAAGTTCTATTGGGTTTGTCAAAATTGCAATCATTTTTTAGATGCTAATACGGGAGATGAACTAGTAGAATCCTGTCCCGTCTGCGGTGATGAGCCATCTTCACCTGCGGCTAAAAAAATGAAACTTTACAAGGTTCCCAAAGCATTTACAACTGATTGGGAAAAACTTCCAGAAGTCACTCCCTATATCAAACCGCAGCGTCAACCAGTATCTCAGATTTTCTTAATAAATGATGGGGATTTATCAGAAACCTTACCTCCACAATTGGGTTTGTATACTCTTACTGTTAGCAAAGGTGGAAATTTCTTTTTAGCTAATCAAGGTTCCTATGGTAAAGACAAAGGGTTTGATAGAAAAGGATTTGCAATTTGTACTACCTGTGGACGCGATTTGAGCGATTTATTACCCAAAGGAGAAACGAAAAAAAGCCGGGGTAAAAAAGGGGCCAATAAAAACTCTGCAACTAGCCAACAATCATCGCAAATTCCTCATACTCATCCCAGAACAGGAAAACCATGTTCTGGCCGCTATACATTGATGCATTTGGGACATGAATTTTGTAGCGATTTACTAAAAATTGTCTTTGACTCCAAAACTGAACCCACACCCCTGTTCGGCGAAGACGGAGAACGCGAAGATGACGGCGAAATTTTTACCAATACAAAAAATCGCAACCGAGGTTTAGAATTTTGGCGTTCTCTCACTTATGCATTGTTAGCAGCAGCAGCCCAAGTAATTGACGTACCGCGTACAGAATTAGATGGGCTGTTTACGCCTCGTTCGGACAAACGCGCTAACATTATTATTTATGACAATGTGCCTGGAGGGGCAGGATACAGCCGTCGCGTTGCCGAACGCTTTGATGAAGTTTTAAAGACAGCATTAAAAATAGTTTCATCATGCAACTGTGCAACTAGTTGTTATGACTGTTTGCAAACTTACTCAAACCAGCCATTTCACAACCAATTTAACCGTCATTTAGTGGCAGATTTTCTTATACCGATAGTTGAGCAAGTCAGTCCAGATGAAGAATTACAAAAATTTGCTCCCAACTCTAACAGAATAAGTTTGTCTCTCATCGCAGATATCTTACCAGCAGTTTGCCGAGCAGCTGCACCAGATACTTTAATTTATTTACCCAAACTAATCGATGAGTTTGGTTTAAATAAAGGTTCAAATTTGCCTTGGTTAAATCTGCTTACAGATGCAGTTTACTCTATGAGACCGATTAATAAGCCACTTGAATTAATAGTAAACCATTTGCCAGACCCGAATACACTTTCAGATGCTTCTTTAGACCAACGAAATCACCTCAAGGTTTGGCGAAAACGCTTACAACAGTTGATAGACCAAGGTTTAGTAAAACTTTACCAGGTTTGTGCTGAAAATTTACATCAGGATGTCCCAACTCTCTGTTTCAATAGCAACCAAAGTAATCGTATTGCACTGTCATTGCAGCAATTCTCAAACAATGAACCATCAACATGGTTTCAAACCCGAAGCCCAGAAGGTGTTAAAACAGTTTTTAGTCGGTTAGAAAAATTACGCCAGGAAGCAAGACTTGTTCAAGCAACTGAGTTAGAAGATATAAACACTACCGTAATCTTCTTAAACCCCTCTGAGAAGGAATGGCGCGGTGACTTCAGCATGTCAGAACTTAGAAATAAACTGAGATTAGAGGCTGCTTTATCTGGAAGCGAGGTGACGAAGATTATCTACCGCGATCGCTATCTGAGGGAAGAAGGGGCTTCCATTTTAGTTGAATTATTAAAATGGGGTGGATTTGATACTCAATCTCATGTCGAAATTCTCACAACTGAAGATAAGGATGCTAAGAACGCTTTTACCATAGAGAAAGAGCTTAAAAAAATATTTGTTCAACTCCAACCGAATGAAAATAATTTGTCGATTCGAGTTAAACGCTCAGTTGATTTCAAACAATGGAGTCACCTTATTCCTCACGGTCGCGTTCTGGAAATCTACCGACAAGACGGACTGCATTATCAAGTGATTTTTGACATCGGGATGACCTTTTTAGCAAGAGAGCGCGGAAAATATCGTGTTAAATTTACTACTTATGTAGTAGTTGAGAAAACCATTTAAAATTTGAGGATGGCGAAGAATTGGCGTTGCACAATAGAGGGCTGTATTATCCATAAATTTCACTTTTACTAAATTAAAGGAACCATATACTTAACCCAGTTTTTGGTTAGACTGGCACTCACATCCCATCTATTGCATTTTCTTACCTCAGTGTTAGCCTCATGGGTGCGACCTCGCAACAGGAGTAGAAAGCATTAGCACTTAAAACGCTTGTGGTAATACACTTTTAACTTAAACACACAAGCGTTTCTTACTTTTAACATAATCGCTATATTTCATCTTCTGTCTAACAAAAATGGCTAACTGAAGTCTAACATTTAGCTAGACTTCAGTTAGACGAAAGGCATTGAGCCGAGATCCGCTATCAGAACCGCGCGAAAATGAATGGAAATACTTTATTTTATGGCGTAATTTAAATCTGTGGTGGAGAGTAATTGCCTCATAAACAACGATTTGTAAATAAGTTTTGAGGCTAACGCCTCATGCGTTGGGCAATCATATTTATGTAGTCCAATGGTTAAATCTAGGGTTTCAAACAACTCTAATCGCTCCAATCAATCTACTGCCAAAACTGCTGCTTCTAATCCCAAAGCTAATACCAAAACTCAAGCAGCTAAATCTAAAGCTCCTAACACTCAATTGTCAGACCTTGATATTGACGATATTGACCCAGAACTTCTCAGCGACAGTTATAACCAAGTTAGACGACCGTTACTGCCTTACGGCATTGTCGTTAATGACAAACCCGCCGGACTTCTAATTCCAGAAGACCAGTTAGAAAAGGCTGGCTGGCTTGATATGCCTGATGAAAACGACCTAACTATTGTCACCCTAACTGAAGATGTTACTGGACTTTTAATTACTCAAGCACGGTTACTAGTTTTAGCTTTTGTGCCAGAATATATCCGTTATAAATCAGATGTTGAAGACTTAGGTGGTTCTTTTGTTGGGCTTTATGATGAATACAAGCATAACCTTGACAAGAAAACAATGGATGTGTGTTCAGAACATGCACTGGTGTTTCTGGATGAGGATAATCAACCCCTGCATACTACTCCTGTCGTTGTCCGCTTTAAGAATGTAGCTCTCTGGAGTTTTAAGTCGGTGCGTGAGGAGTTTTACCGTTCTTTGGAGAAAACCTTTGCTGACTATTTCCAAGTGCCATTTAGTGGCAAAAACGATAGGTGGCGTAGCTTAGGTGTACTGTCAGTCGAGTTCAAAGCTGTCAAAGAGGGCGAAGGTAAGAATAAACACGACTGTTGTAAAACTGTAGACTATACCAAACCTACCGTTGAAAATCTGTCTCAATTTTATTTGGGTCAACCCACAGCTAAAGCCCTAATTTGGCAACAACATAATGCGATCGCTGGTTTTAATGAACCTCAATCCCTACCTGCTTTACCGGGAGAATCGGTATCTGTTGACGTGGAAGTATTGCCACCAAATAAGAATAGGAACAAAACTCAAAGCGTTCGGAAATCGAAACCAGCGACCAAGCCACCTCGCAAAATTCAACTTATTGACGATGACGACTTCCTCGATGAAACCGACGATTTGGAAGCTGAGTTACACGATGATGATTTTGAGGAAGAAGACGATGAACTGGATGATGAGGAATAGTCCAATGCAACTATAGCGTCTGTGCTGGTAAACTACCCAGTACTCAGTGCTGAGTCATGAGTTCTGAGTAAATTAAAAGTCACTCAGTACTTATGTACCTGGTACATGCCCCGCACGGCAGTTGCTCCACTTGTGTGCGGCCAAGTTTTAACTCAGCACGGGCTAAACCTTAGCTATCCGCTAACAGCACTCTTCATCCACCACTGACCTAGATACCGATTTAATGGGAATTTCCTAGAGGTTTTAGATGAAAATACCCTGCCGTAGCTAAGAAGACTATGGCAGAGTTTTTCCCCGCTTTCGAGTTACAGCAGATTTCAAGTTGGTAAAGTACACAACCTAAGTCTCAAAACCTGGCGTAAAGCCTGTTTTACTTCTGAATTCTGACTCCTGAATTCTGAATTCTACTGTATCAACTTTGATATTTTTTACTATTAGTGAAAAGCTGACTATCAGCAAGTTGATAGCCAGTGCCATTGAAACAAAAATTCAATTGACGTAGCTGCTCTTGCTCGGTTTGCAGTACCTTAATGCACGGTAATGCCTGACCTCGGTTCTCTCCCACTTCTAACAAATGCTTACCTGGTGGCAGATTGGGATTCAAGTAACTCAAGAATACCTGAGTAATTGGTCTGTCCTTTCTGAGCCAGTAACCAGTATACAGACATCCCAAAGCACCACAGACATCAGGCGTATTCAAGTTGAAAACTGCCAACCTGCCGTCTTTCCCTTCCACACTCCAAGCCAGTATATTTTTAGCAGATACTTTGGCATTCAACTCTGTATTTTCTACAATCACCTGTTCAACGACTGTCGCAGGCAGAACATTAGCAGCTTTGTTCCAAGTAACGGTTGCCGCATTTAAGCTACAGCCCCCTAAGCTCATGAGAATTGACAGCAACAAAAAGATGCCCAAACCAATGCGAAACCAATGAATCCAGTAGCGTACCCTCATAGAAGGTGCTGGTAATTGATATGCAGTTGTCTTCAGTGGTTGAGACTGACTAGGGGAGGCGGAGTCAGAATAAACTCCCTTTCCTTCCTCTGTTTGCCCAAAGTGTATTTTTGAATTGGTATCAGTATCAAATGTTTCTTTTATCTCATGAAGTGAAGTAATAGAAGTTTTAGATAAATCTTTCATCCTCTACCTCCCATTTTCAGTATTTTTAGCAGTGCTGATGTAGCTAGAATTTACATTGGGAGAACAGGTCAGCGTTCCATTATCGGTATTACTGTTGCGATAACTAGCTAAAGCGGTTTTGCCGTAATCTTTGAGACTGAGGCGACCGAGGGCATCTGAGCCATTTCCATCAACTTTGCTGTAATCACCACCAAAATGCTTTTGAGCCACTCGTTCAATTAGGCGCTCGCCGGTAAATGGCTGTCCTGTAGCCGGATCGATTTGCTCTTGTGTTACTTGAATTTTGTTAGCCATATCAGCCATAAACGCCCTATCTTGGTCAGCTGGAGGAAAAAACTCAAATAGTTCAGCCTCTGTTGGTTGATGCCCTTGCCCCACTTGACTCAAGAACTCTTGACCTCCAGGCTTTAGAGCAATTAACTGCACTGCGTAGGGGTTATAACTCATGAACTGGTAGCGACCAAGAGCGCGACCACAATTTAACCCCCCATCCGCACAGGTATGTATGCCAACTGCTTTGTAATCCCCGCTACCAGCGCTCTCAATCTCCGCGATCGCATTTGAGAGCGATCGCAAATCAATACCAGAGAATGATTGACCTGTTATCGACCGACTACCATTACTGAACGCGCATGGATTAATCTTCTCTCTTACTCCAGTACGGTTGGTAGTATTAGCTTTAGGCTCTCTTGTCGCTCCAGTTGGTAAAGATGCAGTATTTGTCCTCTGTTCACTCAAATTGCCTACAAATATCAGGGAGTTAACCTTGTAGCTGAAAAAAGGAACAGGCCCAATAAAATAAGGTGTACAACCCATTCGCCAAGCACAAAACCGAAAGAACAAAGCCGTATCTACCGTATCAGTGGTTTCATCTGGCTCCATTACCACCACCTTAAAAGCTTTACCAAACGGTAGCCTTCCTGTTGGTTCCCGACCGTTATTCACTGCTTTCAGGATACCCCGCCCGCCCTCGACTTCTTGGTATTTACCGGAAATCCACTGTTTACCTTCTAACTTACTGCGATGGCGGAACGCCCACCTTCGGTGATCGCTACGACCTGTATTCTCCAAATCATCCAGTTCTAAATAAGCGCAGTCTTTTTCAGTACAAGGGACAGAAAACCCTTGCACGTCTGAACCAGAAATCGTATTGTTACGGCGGTTTTCTGTTGGCCCATAAACTACATCAATCCGCATTACCAAGCTACCAATTTCAGTGATGGGATTAGGCATTAATCCTAAAGGTACTTGTCCCAAACCAGGAATATCCGAAACATTGCTATTCATCCAACCTGTAAATTGTTGTAGCTGTACTGCATCTAAGTTAGGAATTGAAGAGATAGAAAACTCTGACAAGTCGATTTCTCCCAGCTTCATTTGCCCAACTTCATACTGTGTTAGTACCTGAGCTAGTGTTAAATTAGATGCAGCAATTCCCTTTGATTTTAGTAAGGTTGCAACAGGTGTAATATTGTTTACTCGTGTATTAGCTAATTCTGGAACAACCTGAGCTAAATGGCTCAATGTCTGCTCCCCAATCAGGGGAAATTCACTCAAGGCAATTTGGTTTAAATCTATACTGTTAATGCCTGTGTTCGCCTCTGGTTGTGTGGGGAGAGCGATCGCTTGGATCGCCTGCAAAGAAAACTCCTCTGCCTGTAATGCTTCACTGATATCTCCTAACTTCAAATATTGGTCAGGAGTCATACCCACATTCCAAGTGCGACTCAAGTCATAACCTAGCGTCTGGCTGTAGGGACTGCCATCAATTGCACCGGATTGACTGATACCTGGTAGCTGGGCCAGAGAAATGCGGCTCCAGTCTGGCAGCAAAACTTTAGTAGCAGGTAGTCGAGACTGAGGATTTGCAACTTCTACAATTCGAGTCGGTAAATTGCCATCACCAAATGTGTTGATTGTAGCTTGTGC
>NZ_NOLK01000167.1:0-17418 GCF_002245985.1 Nostoc sp. 'Peltigera membranacea cyanobiont' 232 | reverse complement strand
ACCCCAAATGCCGATGAAATGCTTCAACTGCATTCGCCACACCATCCTCAGCCCTGATTTTCTCACCTAACTCTTGTGCTTTCTTTCGCATCACCTCATCGCCCAGTACGATTTCAATCGCTGCTGCGTTATCTGCAAAGATGAAATGTATGAAAACATCGATGCAGGGGAATTTCAGCAACGACTTTGGGATTTATCTGCATATCAATTTGGTAAGACTCTCACTCTTCACCAAATAGATAGAATCCGTTGGCATATCTTCCCAGAATTACGCATTAGTGCCAAACAGTTATCTTTGCTTGATTTAGAAACCGACACTGAAGAATCACCGCAGTTGCAAATCCCCGACATTCTCAAAATTATGGATTTGCAGCAGGAACAGTTAGCTCGCAGTTTAGGTGATGGACATCGGGTAATTCATGGTGTAGCCGGTTCAGGAAAAACCATGATTTTAGCCTACCGTTGCCAGCACCTTGCTCAAGTCAGTAATAAACCCATTTTAGTGCTGTGTTTCAACGTTTCTCTTGCTGCCAAACTCCGGCAGGTGGTTCAAGAAGACCCGCACAAAATCAGTCGCATCAAGGTGCGACACTTTCACGGGTGGTGCATGGATTTACTCAAAAAGTATGACATTCCTAGACCCGACTCTAGAGAGTATCAAGGTGAAGATTATATAGAAGAACTGGTTCAAAGAGTAATTACCGCCGTTGATGCCAAGTTGATACCGGCTGGCACTTATGGCGCTGTGATGCTCGACGAGGGACACGACTTTAAACCAGAGTGGCTAAAGTTAATTGCCCAAATGGTCAACCCCGAAACCAATTCTTTGCTTATCCTCTATGACGATGCCCAAAACCTCTACGGAGAAAAACGCACTAAGAAATTTAGCTTTAAGAGCGTAGGCATTCAAGCACAGGGACGCACTACTATTTTTAAACTCAATTACCGCAACACGGCTCAAGTGCTGGGGGTAGCCTATGAATTTGCTAAAGAAGTGATGACCCCTATCACCGGGGATGATGACCAAGTAGTATTGGTAGAACCGACTAGTGCAGGACGGCAAGGCCCCAAACCAGACCTCATCCGTTTACCCAGTTTTAAACACGAGGTAGATTACCTAGCAGGGCGAGTGCAACAATTACACGAGCGAGATATCCCCTGGAACGAAATAGCAATTATCTATCGCTCCAACTTTATGGGCGATCGCATCTATAACGACTTCCAACAAGCCCAAATCCCAATAGAGTGGGTAAACGCCGACAGTGACAGCCGTAACTATCACCCGGACGAACAAAGCATCAAACTCATAACCATGTACTCCAGTAAAGGGCTAGAGTTCCCAGTGGTGTTTATTCCTGGTATTGGTTATATGCCCCATCAATACAACACACCAGAAGAAGAAGCGCGATTACTTTACGTGGCGATGACACGGGCGATTGAGCAGTTGATTATGACTTGCGATCGCTCCTCAGAATTTACCAGTCGTCTGGAGACAGTATTAGGTAAAGTAATTTGATTAGCGATCGCCCCACCTAATTCTTAGAGGAAAAAAGCGATCGCTAATCAAGAGAGGAAAAGTTAAGGATGCGTAGTTTACCAATCGCGCTCAAGCCTAGAAATAAGCAATTTAACCAAGATAAGGATATTGTGGCGGTTTGATGTTCAATAATTCTGTCCAGTATTTTATAGCATTATGTTTGGTGGTTTCGATGTCACGCAATTTGTGAACTCTGCCTATTTCCATTAGAAAATATGTAAGTTTAATAGCAGTAAGTAAGTTAATCAACCCTACCGCTTGAAAATGTTGTAAAAATAAGTGAATAATAGTTTGTAATTTTTGTTTATGACGAAAATACATCCACCATTTCATTTGATGTATGGCAATGCTGGTTTGATAATCTAATGTAGTTTCTATTTGGGTTAATTTATCTTTAACTTGATGATAAAACTGTATTTCTTTGTCAAAATCACCTACTTTCTGGGCTAAAACAGCATTATCAGATAATTGATAAGCCTGACTAATTAAGTTACCTGCCGTTTCTGCCTGCTGTTGAGTATAACCAAGTTTCATATATATAGTAGCTGCTGCTGATGCCAATTGGGCAAACTCCTCAGCATCATGTAACCAATAAATTTGGGCTTGTAATTCCCCTAGTGTGGCTGCTAAACTTTCATTCATATTAAATCTAAGTTTTTCTCCAAGACAATCTGGTAGTGATTAACCACACCAGTATTTTAGGTGTTAAGGGTTTCTTCTAAGAAACGGAAAAGAGCGATCGCCCCAATCAAGTGAGGAAAACTCAGGAGTAACCTGACGCAGACATCGCTCCTGTTGAATTTACCACTCGTTTGCAGACAGCATTAGGTAAAGTGGCAACCAAAGTAATTTAATAGGTAGTCAAGCGATGGCGCAGAGCGTCTACCATAAACAGTTTTGATGGTTGCCCTAATATAGCGTGTGTAACGTTCCAATCCAAACATCTCCTGTTTTAATAGCAAAGTACCTATCACCATTCTGGAGAAAACCTGACCTGTAAGCTTTTTGTTTGATTTTGTTAATTTCTGCTTCACTTATTTGGTCAATCTTTTCATAAAAATAATTCTCTTCAACGTGGAGTTCCCACTGAAAATTTTCGAGACTGAAGTTGTGAATTTTATATTTTTCAAATGTAAACGTTCTAGCTTCATTGCTCTTTATAAAAGTATTGTTATATCCAACAATCCAATCTCCAGTTGCTGCTACAACTTGAGAGTTGATAAAATGATGGTCAAACAACCATATCTTCAAGTAAAAAGGCTTTCCCGACTCCTGAAGTGTTTTATGCCAATTTAAATAAATCTCTATTAAAGCCTCTAGTATTAATCGGTTGTACCAAATGGGAGGGTTTCTTTTTACTAAGCGATGCCAGGGGTCAATAGTGACCTTGACATAATCTCGTTGAGACTTGTGCAATTTGGTTACATCTAGGGTGAGATTGTAATTCTTCCAATAGTTAATTTTTCTAACCTGTTTTTTCCAACCTCGAATCTTTTTTTTATTACTGTACGGGTTTGACATTGCAATTCTACAAGAGCTAGCTAATCTACTACTGTAGTATGTATATATTTGGCTTTGAGTTACTTACTTTGTATAAACCCGAAAGCGATCGCACCTTTACTATGTGTTTTCTAGTACATTACTAGCCAGTTGTATGTAGAGAAGCGATGACCGAGCGCTGTGAATTGGCTGCTGAGTTCTACAGCGTTGGGTCAACAACTGGCGATTTGTGGCTGTTCTGTTCTGTTGATATCTCATTTAAACGGCAATTCACAGACTTATGATGCCAAATTGCCAGAACCTTTGAACATAGCGGTGTAACTTCAATTTTTTCTTAGAGGAAAGCCCAAAGAGCGTAGGCGCAGCCCCTTAAAGTAGACATCGCCAGATCACAACCCAAAATACTGCTAAAATCCCTGTATTCAGTACACCAACTACCATGTCTGGCAAAGGATTTGGGCAATCTCAACCCACTAAAATCGATAAACTTGTTGAATCTGCGGTGCGTTATTGCCACAAGCGACACCCAGAAGCCTTAGACCAAATTTTTGACAATCTGCCTGTTAAGCTCAACCAACAAGTAGTGACAGGTATTTTGGCAGCATTTCAGGGAGATATTGATACTTTGAGTTGGTTTTGTGGTTACATGGCATCAGAAATCAACCGTACTCAGGACAACCAAAAGTCCCATCATCCCATCGCGGAACTTAGTAAAACTCTTATTGCATCGGGAATGGAACCGTTTACTGATTTTATGCCTTATCCTGGTTGCCGCCTCGTCATACTCAATTCGGAAAAATTTGAATCATTACCAGAGTCAGTTCAAACCATAGTGCAGCAAGCTTTTGATATTAGGGAAAGTAGTGGGACAGAGGCACAAAGGATAAATGATGCGTTGCTGCAAGAGTTGATGGTTCAGGAGTAAGTAAAAAATTGGAATGTGATGGAGTACCCGCACGCCAACTCTTGGAGACGCTTTGCGTAGCAAGATCCACGTTTGCATAGCGTGCCGTAGGCAAGTGGTACGGCATCGTCTCCACTTATAAAACATAAGTGAGCCACCCTACCCAAAAGGCTGCCCCCAGCGCTCCCAGTTCTCCTTATTAAATGGACTGCGCCACTTCAAAATCAGACTCAATTCCAACTCCTGCCGTGCGCGTCGGTCAACCGGAGCATCCCACCAAAACGTGATGTTAACTGCTGTCTTCATCTGATAACGATAATGCAAATCCTGATAGCTTGCTATGTAATCCTTGCAGGCGTGAATCCCTTTCCAGCGCTTATTACTTCTGCAAGTTTCCCCCACATATAAAATCAGGCCAGCCGTGGAGTCAACGATGAAGTACAGACACGCATCGCCGGGGCTATCTGCTGGCATTCTCCAAAAACAGAGCGATCGCACTGACAACTGCAACGGATCAATCCGGTCTGGGTCGCAGTGCTTTGGTGCAATGTCGAATAACGCCGTCTGCTCAGGTGGTTTGTTCTCTCTCACCTTCTGCTGATATTCCAAAATCTGCGTTTTCCACCGTAGCAGGGCATCAGCACTCATTACCAGCCCCTCTGTTCTAGGTGCTGATGTAGGTTTCACTTCGGGAAATAGGTTTAGCTGATTTGGTTCCAAGGGTATTACGGGGAGCGTGCCGACTAGCTGATTATCCAAGAGAACTGACAAATTAAGAGCATTTGCCTTTGGTGTCGCCAGAATAAGGAAAATGGTAGAGTTAAGAGCTCTAATGAGATAAATGCTGCTACAACCATTACTGTAAAATGAAAGAAGGGTTCTATGAAAGAAACAATAAAACCTTTTAAAAAAATCGCCATATTTGATATTTTGTCAGCAGAGAATTCCGAAATAATTTGTTCTGACAAATCAAAAATTGCTGCTCAAGTTACTAAATGGGTAAACAGAGCTATCAGCAACGGTGCAGATTCGTGTTATATAAGATTATATGAGGCAAATAGAGAAAATATAGATATAATTATTGAGAATCTATCCTATAAAGAATTGCAAATTATTTTACCATTTTCTCTAAATTATAAATCTTCTTTAGTTAGTGCTTTTCATTTTAGAGAAAAAGACCAAATTAAAATGCCAGAGGCAAAAAGCAATAGTATACTGTTTGGAAAATCATGTCACTCATTAAAATCTATAAAAGAGGCAGAGGATGAAGGATTAGACTATGTATTTTTTTCACCTATTTTTGCGACCCCAACTCATCCAGAAGCAAAAGGTATTGGTCTAGATATGCTCACTAAAGCTTGCAAATCAACACAAATGAAAGTTTTTGCTCTTGGGGGAATTAACGAAAACAATTATCAAAAATGTCTTGATGCTGGTGCGTCTGGTATTGCAGCAATTAGCATGTTTAAAAAATAAAATATTTTTCCTTGATGCCTTTTTCTTAGCGCTATTAGCATTTGCTCCCGCCCCAGGAGAGATTACCCTTCCATCGCTTGTTACTGCGGCAAGTTTCCCCTACATACAGCAATAGACTTTCTGGAGCGATCGCTCCTCATTCAAGCGAACGCGCAGAGCGCGTCTCGTAGAGAGGAAAACGGGAGAGTAATATCTACAGCAGACGGGTACGCCATCTACGCCATCGCACCCATTTATGAGAACGCTATTTGCCCTATGCTGAAGCGGAAAGTAAAAACAACAGTTATGAAATTTGCACAAAATCTCACCCACCGCCAAAGCTTACTGAAAGCCTTGACTCTAGCAATCCTTGTATTGGCATCTGTAATGCCCCCAACTGTTCTAGCCAACGAAAGCGAAAAAGCGACATTCAACAGCACAACCACGCTCCAAACCATACTAAAGAGCAGTCATCGCTCCGTTGCAAATCGTGACCGAGACAAGTACCGCCACCCAGCCCAGACTTTGCAATTCTTCGGTCTGCGCCCAAATATGACTGTAGTTGAATTGTGGCCAGGGGGCGGCTGGTATACTGAGATATTAGCCCCATTTCTAGCAGCAAAGGGACAACTCATAGTTACTAACTTGGCTGAGGCGAGTAAACCCGCTTTGGCTTTCCAAGAAAAACTAGCAGCTAATCCAGAGGTTTTTGGTAAGGTCAAAGTAGCCCAAATTAATCCCCCAACCGAACTTACCCTAGCCCCAGACATTTCTGTAGACTTAGTTCTTACCTTCCGCAATATTCACAACTGGGTCAAAGCTGGCTATGCCGAGCAGGTTTATGCGGCGGCTTATAAAGCACTCAAGCCAGGGGGCATCTTAGGAGTGGAAGAACACCGTGGCAAACCAGACATTTCTTTAGAAGAGAGTATTAAAACTGGCTATATGTCAGAAGATGGGGTAATTGCTGCTGTGGAGAAGGCTGGCTTCAAATTGGCGGGCAAATCAGAGATTAACTCTAACCCAAAAGATAATAAAGATTATTCAGGCGGAGTTTGGACACTACCTCCAACCTTGAGTCAAGGTCAAAAAGATAGGCAACGCTTTCTCACTATTGGGGTATGAGTATCATCGGCTCAGAAAACCGGGTTAAGCTTAAAAGCCTTATTAGGTAAGGATTATGACGATAATGAAGGTCATTGACTTTTACTGCTCATCGAGTAACTACTCAACGATAAAATAAGGGTTTCAGCTTCTAAAAATCTTTGTATTACTCATGTAATATCTATTAACCCGGTTTTCTGCGCGAATGCTACTCATACCCCGGAACCAGAAGAAAGCATTTACGCAACCATGCAGGACATGAGTTTTAGAGCAGCCAAATATGGTCGTCAGATTGACTTTGGTTTCCGTGTTCATGTTATTGTGCGCTCAACCCAAGAAGAAGCCCGTGCCTGGGCACAGAGTATTATGTCAAAATTTGATCCAGCTGGCTTGAACCTTAAAGAACGTACACAAGACCACAAATCTTTGGGTGTTTTACGGCAGGATGAGATCCGGGCAAAATCCACATCGGATTACTTAGAGCCTCTGTTGTGGGGTGGTATTGGTCGGGCGCGATCTGGCTGTGGGGCAGCATTGGTTGGTACACCAGAGCAAATTCTCTGGAAGATAAATCGTTATATGGATATGGGAATCAGGGCGTTCATCTTGTCAGGTTATCCTCTGATTGAAGAGTGTGAACTGTTTGGAAATCATGTTTTGCCATACCTGTCAACGGTCAAATTATCAATGGTTCAGGGACGTACACCTGTATCCGAGCCTGTGACTCCCTTGACCACGGCAGTACTGCGGTAGGGTAGATATGGCAGATATCAGGATGAAATTATCCCAAACGCGATTTTGATTCGGGCTAGCACAGTAAAAATAAGGTTTTTCGGCGATTTTCAAAGCAGAGAGCAATTTTATTTTTGTAAACCTTTCGGAGCAAGTGATAACGGGTTTTATTTACCGATTGGCGAACCAAACTACATAATTTCTCAGAAATCCATAGTTTGGCGATTTGGAATCGGTCGCCTCCAAGTCACAAAGGGGAAAATCATATCCTCTGCGCTCATGCTTAACTTTAACAAGAATACCGTACAGATCCTCTACAGATGTAATTCCCTCTAGGGTTACTTGCTCGTCGGTTCTGAGTGGACCTGTTTCTTGAAATTCGGCGACTTTAGCATTAAAAGGAAAACTCAGTACTTTTTTCAGATGCTCTGACCAAGTTTCAAAAGCCGCTATTTCATCATCAGGTTCAACATCGACTAATACTGCTTGAATACGCTTTCCCTCTTCTCCTAAATGACTCCAACGATGTTTTGCCTCAATTTCCTCAATTATGGCAGCAACATCTTTTTCTGTGTCTTTTGCTTGAGTTAATTCCACATCTGTTGGTTCAAGGTATATCTGGCTCCAGTCCAAACCCTCTTCTTCACACTTAAAAATCACTTCTGACGGGATATTCTTCAAGGTGATGCTATCCCAATCAATACAAATGCTATTGTTCTCTGGATTAATTTCTGAGATTCTTCCTTGCCAACCACTAATGTCAGTTCCCAAATCTGGGTCTAATACGGTTGGTTTAACAATGACCGAGTTGCCGATCTTTAATTTAATTTTTCCTGCCATCACTCTATCTCCTGAGAGCATACTCTTCGTAACCTTTCACTCACCTTCTCTCAAGCAGCTACTTGAAGATCAACAGGAATTTGACTTTTCCCGTTAAGTCTTAAAATTTGGTATACAGCGCTTCCGGCTATTATGCAATACAGTTTTCCTCTTACCCCTCTCCTATCATAGCTTTCAGCTTTGAGGATGTACCTCATAGCCGCCGGAAGTGCTGTAAACAAAGAATGGGAGCATCGAATTTGAAAGTATACTACCATACAATCTGCCAAAATATTAACGAACTTTGGGGGTTTAAGCCGCATTTCTCACAAGTTTGAAATGCAGAGGGGCAGAGGGGCGGAGGGGCAGAGGGGAAAGAACTTGTACAATAACTCTCCTCTGCTCCCCTGCTCCCCTGCTCCCCTGCACAAGCACAGGCTTTGAGCATTGGTGAGAAATCCGGGTTTAAGTCCCCAGCAATATAGGCAGCGCGAATTGAAGCCTCAGCTAAATCCCCGTCACAAAACGTAATTGCGTTAGCGCAGCGTTAGCGACGTAGGAGCGTCATGGGCGAAAAAGCGAATTGCGAATTGGTTTAAGGCTCTTTATTTTGAGGTGTGATTAAAATTGGTTGTAAATACAGATAAAATATTATTAATAACTTCAAATTAATTCTTAATATAGCGGTTATCGATTGGATGAGAACACCAAAGTCCTTGCTGTCAAATCATTTCAGCAAAGTTTTTGTATCTCACTGAACTGCACACCGCTATAACCCAAATTGAATGACTCGATTTGTACATGACGAATTCGCCAAAGACTACCTTGAAGAACTATTAAAACCTTATGGGGAAGTAAAGTCATCATCAAAAATATCAGGAGAGATCAAAGAAATTGATGTATTATTTACTCCATCATTACAGCAAACCTCTAATTTAGAACTGTAAGGGTTACTTGGAAGATTTACAGAGTTTCCAGCAATATTAGAACCCTTACGGGTTCGCCAGTCGCTCATGGGGGAAACCCCCAAGACCGCGCTGGCTCACCATTTCGGAATGCAGCCTCTGCTGATGAAATCTGTGATTGTATTCAAAAATTATTAGAAGTAAAAGCTCTCTTGCGACGAGACGCTAAAGCGAATAAAACCAGACTCCAGGAGTCAGATATTCCGAAACTATGGGTTCTTAGTCCAACTGCATCCCCAGCAATACTATCGAGCTTTAATGTTAATCAGAAATCGGGGTGGTTGCCAGGAGTATACTTTTTAGGTGATGCTCTACGGACAGCAATTGTAGCCATACATCAACTACCACAAACACCAGAAACGTTGTGGTTAAGAATTCTTGGCAGGGGAAGTGTGCAGTCACAGGCGATTGTGGAATTATCAAAGCTACCATTGAAGATCGGGGTACGCTGTGGGTTACAGGGTTTACAGGAGGACTCAGCCTTCAAAGAGAGCATCATCGCTTCGTTAGCATAATAAAAAGGATAAATGAACAGTAAAAATAAATCCAGTAACTTTTATGAGTCAAACCCAATCGGAACTAAAGCTACTGACCTTCGATGAATTTATCGAATGGTATCCAGAAAACTCAGAAGTACGTTATGAATTACATGATGGGGTGATTGTGGAGATGCCAAAGCCTAAAGGGGAGCATTCTGATTTAGCTGGTTTTTTGATGGAAGAATTACTGATCACAATTAGAGAGATGGGTAAACGCGGTATCTGGACTATACCCAAAGAATCCATTATTAAACCATACCGAGACAAATCAGGGTACGAACCGGATATTATTGTTTTAAATCAAGAAACTATCGATACTGAAACGCGTTGGAAGAAAGAATCAGTTATCCATAATGCTAGTTCGGTCAAACTAATAGTTGAAGTAGTGTCAACCAACTGGCAGGATGATTATTATGATAAGCTTCGTGACTATGAAGCTATGGGTATACCTGAATATTGGATTGTCGATTATGCAGCGTTGGGTGGACGTGTATTTATTGGTAGTCCCAAGGTTCCGACTATTTTTGTCTGTGAACTTATTGATGGTGAATATCAAATGACACCCTTTAGAGAAACAAACCTTATAGTGTCTCCTACTTTTTGGCAGTTCAATCTAACCGCACAACAAATTTTTGACTCGGTGATGTGAACTTTTTGAACTCTGCAAAATTGTCTTTGTCCAATATCTTTTCCAAGTGGGCGAACCTATCGGTTAAATTAAGCCTTGGTGTAATTGAAAATATTGTAAAGTACAGAATTGCCCTAAGTATTGCCCGACGCAACTCCCCCTATGACTACCGCACCCTTAAGCTGGCAAGAACTAGAAACTCTCACGGACTATCAAATAGATACCGTTAATGGTCTTACCAACGCTAGAGCCAGGTTGCGCTTGTTTGGTCAGCCCGAATCTGAGGTGCGGGTAACGCTGTACCGTGATAACCACGCCTGGTGTCCTTACTGTCAAAAAGTTTGGTTATGGCTAGAGGAAAAACAGATCCCCTACCGGATCGAAAAAGTGACAATGTTCTGCTATGGAGAGAAAGAAAGTTGGTACAAACGTAAGGTACCATCAGGAATGCTCCCCGCGATCGAGCTTGATGGACGGATTATCGCTCTTTTATTACTCCGAAAAAATAAAATATTCGTAGGTTGGGTTGAACGAAGTGAAACCCAACAAAACCAGAGATTGTTGGTGTTGGGTTTCGTTCCTCAACCCAACCTACGCCTAAATTCATCAAAGTCCTTAAAAATAAGGGTGGATGATTTTTATCCGACGAGAGTCATAAAAGAGCGTTATTAAAGAAAGCGATGACATTTTGATCGCTTTGTCAAAGGTTTTTGCTCCATTGAACCAAGGGATGGAAGACCCCACGGTGCTTCTACTACGTCAATTAGAACGACTTTTATTTAGAGCTTGGTGCGCTTGGCTATGCTCTAGAACCGATTCCTCTCAACAAGAACAACGCAACCGAGAATAATTTATGGTCGTGGTGGCTAGGGTAGAGTCGGCTCTGGGTCGCACCCCAAGCCCTTATTTTCTATCGGGCTTCGGCATCGTCGATGTCATTTTTACGCCATATCTCGAACGGATGAATGCGAGTCTTTACTACTACAAGGGCTACTCACTGCGAGAGAAAAACCCTCGTTTGAGCTTCTGGTTTGCGGCAATGGAAACCCGACCAACCTACTGCGGGACTCAGAGCGACTTTCACACCCACGTACATGATTTGCCGCCTCAGATGGGGGGTTGTTGGGAAAACGGCGAAACCCAGATGCTTCTCAATAAAGCGCGGGTGGATAATGGCCCGTGGTTTGGGCTACCAGATGTTACTTATCCAGAACCGGAAAACTCCCGTATGGAAGCTCTTCAACGAACTATCGAACACCGCGTCAATATTATCCGAGTCAACCCCAAAGATGATAAATTGTTTGATCAAGCCCTACGTTGTGCTTTAACACACATGATGCTCGGTGAAGACTGTGTACCTCCATCAGGATCTGATGTTGCTCTACGATATTTGCGCGATCGCATTAATGTACCACGAGACATGTCTATCTACGCAGCCAAGCGATTGAGGGAATCCCTGGAAAAAACCGCAGCCCTTGCGGGTGATGGGCAGCCAGCCCCCATTCCCACTAAGCATCGAAGAGATCAAGACCCGTCTAACTTTGCCATCAAGTAGGATTACCGCAGCCATCTTGGCAAATCGCCTTTTATTTTCTTCACCAGAGAAGCTAACATCACTTTCACATTCACACTCAACGACTAACAGTAGTTGCAACAGTTTTATATCATTAAGTTTCACAAAGAATGATATTTAAGTTACTACGGACATTCTCCAATGGTTTTGACCACAAGGAATTCCATTCAATACCAAAAAGGGGCAGGGACTGTTTTCCCATTAGCCATCCCTTAGTTATTGCATCCATATATTTTGTCGAAACCTCAATATCGTAAATAGCGGCTTTGACAAGATTTTTAGCCAATAATGCTAACCAGAAACGCGAAAAGTGTAGTTGGGCAACATAAAAAGCTTCTAATTGAATTTCTCCAAGAATGTTTGTATCGCATCCAGTAATAATATGCCAGATGTCGTGTGTTTCTGTGATATGCGCTCCGAGAAATTGGTAATCATTCTCTACTTGCCCAGAGTATAAAGGTTGCAAATTGTTTTTGAGCAGATGTTCAGCGAAGGCATATCCAAGTGTATTGGGAGGTAAGCGATAAAGTTTTTGAAGATCGATATCACCTAATCTGGAGCGTCTTTCAAATGCTTGTTTTCCTTGTGAGGTGCTATGAAGAAGTTCTATTATTTTTTGTAAGCTATGCAAATCAGCAACAGTATTTGCGAGGTTGCCAATACTCTCAAAGTCACCATCGGGCGCTCTGACTATATTTATAATGCTCTCAAGTGCGCTATCGTGCCATCCTGACTCAAGCTGGGCTACAGAATCCATCTTTAAAAACCTCCGTCAACACTTTGTCTTTTAGTTTGACATGGTATAAGAGTTTTAGTTGGTCAGAATCTGCTCTCGGTTTTTTCTCGTTCCAAATCAACACACTACTCCAATTGAGATCCAGCTTGCTCCAGTAACTTCTATGTGAAGGCACGAAAGTGGGTGTATTTGTTTGAGATGATGAAGTTGAATATACAAGTAAATATTATGCTTAGTCAATTACCGAATTGCATTACGAGTCCTTCGTGGTGGCAACTGATAAAATGGATTGCCGATCCGATTGGATTTCAGCAAAAGTATAGTCAAAAGTATGGAGACATTTTTTCCATGCGACTGAGCGGACTGGGTTCTTATGTAATTCTTAGCCATCCCCAGGCCATTCAAGAAATTTTCAGTCAAGATTCTAAATTTGATGTTGGTCGTGGTAATGAACTTGCAGAGCCTCTGATTGGGCGAAATTCTCTGATGTTAATAGATGGTGTCCGCCATCGACGAGAACGAAAATTATTAATGCCCCCCTTTCATGGAGAAAGGCTACAGGCTTATGGTCAACAAATCTGCTTAATTACCGAGCAAATTGCTAGTCAATGGCAAACCGATCAACCTTTTGTGGTTCGGTCTGCCATGCAGAAAGTGAGTCTAGAAGTAATTTTACAAATTGTTTTTGGTTTAAGTGAAGGGGAACGCTATCAGCTAATTTTACCTCTACTTACTAGTTGGTTGGATATGACTGATTCTCCTTTGCGCTCCAGTATGCTATTTTTGCCGTTTTTACAACAAGATTGGGGAAAATGGACTCCTTGGGGGCAGATGAGAAGTAGACAAAACTATATTCATCAGCTGCTTCTTGCAGAAATTGAAGAGAAAAGAACAAAGGAGAATCAGAGCCAGGGTGATGTTCTGAGCTTGATGATGGCAGCACGGGATGAAAATGGGCAAAGAATGACCGATGATGAATTAAAAGATGAATTGCTCACAATTTTATTTGCTGGACATGAAACTACTGCAACAACGCTAGCGTGGGCTTTCTATCAAATTCATCAAAATTCAGATGTCCTTTTACAATTGCAGCAGGAACTTGACAGCTTGGGAGAAAATCCTAACCCGATGGAAATCGCCCAACTTCCTTACTTGACAGCAGTATGCCTTGAAACCCTGCGGATGTATCCAGTCCTTCCAGTGCTTTTCCCACGCATTACCAAATCATCCATTAATATTGCCGGATACCAGTTTGCTCCTGACACAACTTTAATGGCAAGTATCTACCTCCTGCATTACCGGGAAGATTTGTATCCTAATCCTCAACAATTTAATCCGGAACGTTTTTTAGGACGGCAGTATTCCCCTTGGGAGTTCATTCCTTTTGGTGGTGGAAGTCGGCGATGTTTAGGATATGCCCTGGCTTTGTTAGAAATGAAGTTAGTCTTGGCAACCGTTTTATCTAATTATCAACTTGTATTGGTGGAAAATAAACCTCTTAAACTGCAAAGACGTGGGTTTACCCTTGCTCCTGAAGGTGGAGTTCGGATGATGATTAAAAAACGAATTACACAGATTGTAAGGGCATAAGAGCAATTCTAAAAATTTTGAAAGTTATTCTGGATAAAAGGTAGTTCTTTTTGCTTGAGAGGAACTGACCTTTTAGCGATCGCTTTCTGTACCCAACTTTCTCACGCCATCCATTTAGTCCACTGGGGCGCATAAATTTTTTCTCCGACTTACTTCCCTGGATTTGAGATGCACTTGATATTAAACTAACCTCTTTGAAAACCTTTCACTGGTTGTTTTTGTCCTTTACCTTTAGGTTTATGTAATTTTTAGCTGTCAGAACTATGTAACGTTTAGCTGTCAGCCAGTTCATGAGTTCTAAGCCATCAGGTAAAATCTGGGTGATAGTAAATAAACCAATAAAACTATGATGCCAGCTATTCAGGAGATTGCGATCGTTCTCTGACAAATCTGTATGACTGGCGATAAATAACTCTATAGGTGAGCGCTCGCCAATTTTCCCTTCTGTAATAAACCTGTCAATGATTACTTGTTGTTGGGTGCGATCGCCATTACCGCTAGGCATCTGTGCAACTGCATAAATGTCGAGTGCTTGTGCTAGTTCGCCGTCAGCATCTAGGACAAAATCAACCAAGGCTTGTTTGAGTGTGTGCGATCTTTCTACTATGGCATCCACAAGCGAATCTTTCTATTCAACAATTGTAGCCTATAGCGTTTTTGAGGATTATCGCATCTAGCAATAGCTAGATTTTTTTAGCCATAGCGTTTTCTATTCTTGTCAACTCAGGCGATCGCACTAACGGACTTTTTCTTCAATTTGCCATCTGGGGCAATCCAACTTAAATAGGAACCATCCTCTAAAACTCGTTCCACCGGAAATTTGACAAAATCTGCTTTCTACCGTTTTGGGTGAGAATAGCATAGGGAACCAAAACAATACATGAACTATCGGTTAATTGTCAAAGACCTAAGATTTTTGTAAAAGGTTATCAGCAGCTAAAGACGGTAATGAGTATTACATCTGATTCCAATAGCAACCCAACAGTTTTGACCCAATCCTTTCTGCCCATAGAAGATTATGGGGTGATTGGCAATTGCCATACAGCAGCTCTTGTCAGTAGTTGTGGTTCGATTGACTGGCTTTGCTTACCTCGGTTTGATTCTCCGTCTTTGTTTGCTCGGATTTTGGATCTAGAACGTGGTGGAAGCTGGAGTATTCAGCCAGCCACTGCTTGGTCAAGTAGTCATCAGTACCTAAATGAAACAAATGTACTAAAAACAATTTTTACCTGTGAATCAGGACGAATTTCGCTGCTGGATTTTATGGATATTAGCAACCAGGAGCAACAGGAAAGCCGAATAGCACCTGGCAGGCTAATCCGAATTGTCGAGGTTAGTGAAGGAACAGTTGAAATTATTAGTACTTGCTCTCCTCGCCCTGACTATGGGCGCACAATTCCCAAGTTAATCAAATCTGGCAACGAAGTCAGGTTTGGTTCATTCACCGTTACTGGACCCGTTGAATGGCATCTGGACACAACAAGCAATATATTTATGTGTCACATAATCCTTCATGCTGGAGAAAGAGCGATGTTCACGCTTTTGACTGAGGAGGACGCACAACTGCCAAATCTAGACCCAATGGATGCCCTGGCATCAACTTGCGCCGAATGGCGGCGTTGGGCGAATAAGTGTACTTATCAAGGAGCTTATCGAGACGCGGTTGTTCGCAGTGCGCTGACCTTACAGTTGATGACTTATGCCCCTTCAGGAGCAATTGTAGCTGCACCGACAACTTCGTTGCCAGAAGAAATTGGTGGGGGGCGGAACTGGGATTATCGCTTCACCTGGATTCGGGACTCATCATTTACTCTTTATGCATTGCTATTAGCAGGTTATCTTGATGATGAGTGTCAGTTCTTCAATTGGATCGCCCAGACTGTGAAGATGGAAGGAACTGGAATCAAAATCCTTTACCCGATTATATCAAGTGGACAGGTTGTTGAGCAAACCTTAGATCACTTGCGGGGATATCGAGACTCGCAGCCAGTTCGGATCGGCAATGGTGCAGCAGGACAAGTTCAACTTGATGTCTATGGTGAGGTACTTAGTGCTTTACATTTCGCCTGGAAGGTTGGAAAGTACGATCCAACTGCAATTTGGGAACACATCTGCCCACTAGTAGATTGGGCTGCTGAACACTGGCACGAACCAGATAGCGGCATTTGGGAAGTGCGTGGGGGTTTGCGACATTTTGTTTACGGGAAAGTGATGCTGTGGGTGGCATTAGACTGTGGCATCGAAATGGCTGAGGCGCTTGAGCTAACTGGTGATACTACCCGTTGGCGACAGGAACGCCAACTAATCCGCAATGAAGTGTTTGAAAAAGGGTGGAGCGAAAAACTTGGTGCCTTCAAGCAATCCTACGAGGATGAAACTCTTGATGCCTCTAATTTACTAATGTCTAGTGTTGGCTTCATTGATGGAACTGATCCGCGTATGGTGTCAACAATTGATGCGACTATCGAACATTTAGTTGAGAATGGACTGTGTTACCGTTACCGAGATGCACCAGAAGGCGTGAGTGGTAAAGAGGCATCCTTTGTCCTTTGCACCTTCTGGCTGATCAACGCACTTATCTTGGCTCAAAGGGCTACAGAGGCTCGTGTTTGGTTTGAGCAAATGCTGGCACGAAGCAGTTCGTTGGGACTATTTGCAGAAGAAATTGACTTTGAAACAGGGGCGCATCTTGGTAATTTTCCCCAAGCCTTTTCGCATATTGGGGTGATTAACGTTGCCGTTTCCTTAGCACATACAGGTAATATCGGAACAGTTGAGCAGGTGCATATTGATGCAGCAAATGCTGCATCAAGAGGTGGCGGTGGTATTCAGTAACAGTCAACTACAAACTTGGGAAAACAAGCATAAAAATAGTGGTTTCAGGCATTGTGAATCAGGAAGCAAACACCATTGGTAATGCAATACTTCTCGGATTTTTGGGAAAAGGGAAAGAAAATACCTTTAACCATTAACCAAAACCCTTTTCCCAAAACCCGATTCCGAATTAAAAATGCACAAAGCCAGAAGTATTGATTGGTTTACTGATCAATGTCTACGATGGGCTGTGTCTACCCAGATTGACATTATGCAGCTTCAATGTCGATTAGCTATTTACTTTTGCTGATAAATTCCAACCAGGCGCGCCTGTTCAATTACATGGTCAGCGATTGCATTAAGTAGTTGCTCGCGGTTCATATTTGGCTTTAGTCGAATGGCACTAAGAAAAGCCGAAACACTTGTGGTTAAGCAGTTTGCAACTGCTTTCGTAATTCGTGCCGAGGTTTCGTCATTAAGGGGTATGCTTTCGGGCGACGTTTACGAACTCGTGGTTCACTA
>NZ_NOLK01000166.1:0-17804 GCF_002245985.1 Nostoc sp. 'Peltigera membranacea cyanobiont' 232 | reverse complement strand
TTGTTTGCTTGCTCGTATCAAAGAAAGTATTTCATGAACGAGTAAGCTTTTTCTAACTACAAAAAATTTTTGGACGACGCTGCACATTTACCGCCTCGATTTGACAGCACCTACAAAAATAGCGATCACAGCGAAGCGTCCACTGCTCTTAAGGTATTAATACCTGTAATGCTTATGGAATATAGCTTATAGCTTTTCTTAGTGCCATTCGGATATAATCCTATACCCGATAGCGTACACGCCCATCGAACGCCATGTAAAGGTCAAGGGCGAAGCATCACCGGATGACCCTTCACTCCAAGAATACTGGGGAAAACGTCACCAGAAATATGGAAAGAGCTACTGGGAGAAAAACTCTCACAATTATAAAATCGCTCAAACCCAAAATTGGAAATGTCCTATCTGTGGTGAACCTTTATTCAATGGAGAGGAATTAAACACCCATCACATAGTTCCCGTTTCTCAAGGTGGACGAGACGACATTGAAAACCTACAGCACTTGCACCATGCGTGTCACAAACAGGAACATTCTAAAACCAAGTCAACTCGCTTGAAGTAAGGCTTGAGCCGTGTAAGTGCGAAAGTCTTATGCACGGTTCTTAGGGGAGGGGAGAGCGGTGACGCTCAAACCTTACCCGACTACCAGCCATCGACTCAACCAAGGCTGTAACTTGATCGTGTCGGTCAAGACCATCTACAATCACCAGTAACTTTTGCTTGTTTCTTTTCTCGGCAGCTTCTATGATGGCGTTAACTCGTTCAATGATTTTACTAAGCTGCGGACGAATGTTGAGAGTTGTAGTAACTTTTCGAGTTAAACCTTGTTTAAGAATTAGACCTAGTTTTTTGATAATTTCTGGAAGTTCAAGACCAGTATTTTCAGCGTCTTCATCTTGATAAACTACAGTTTTTAGACTTTCGAGTAAATCATTTAATAAATCGTCTTTTAAACCCCACTCTCGTTGAATAACTTTTTCAAAAATTTTAATTCCAATTAGGACTACAACCTCAGCATAGCCAATGTTGTACTGGTCGAGAGCAGTTACAGTATCAATCCAAATTACTGTATAATTGCTGTTTAAATGTTGTTCTAATCGCCGCAATTCTGTAGTTTTACCACCACCCCTATGACCTGCTAGTAAAAATTTAGCTGGGTCGTCTTCCATATCCAAGAAAGTGGATTAAATTCTCTACAGGACTGTTGGCTCGCTGGACATAAAAATTTTTCAGTTCTTCGGGTGTAGTAAGTGGTTCCTCTGGCTTAAAAAGCTGATAAGCAGGCTTCCAAAAACTGGTATTATTCATGGTGACAAATCTAAACTTACCTCAAACGGTGTTTTGACTTACACTCGTTTATCTCAGTATAACTGGGTAATTTCCGGCTGTAGATTACTAGAAGTTAAAAACTTTATACTATAGTCCTAAATAATACTTTATCCCACTTTGAGCGCATACTAAAAATTGATGTGCCTAGATAAGACAAAGCGTTGCCATAATTCCAGTGCTGAAGACGGGTTTCTCAACCTAAGTGGCTAGCGTAAAAGGGAGGTTCGCTCAATTGTAGTGACTGTCATACAAAGTAGCTTTTAGCCAGACATCGCATCTTTTTATAAACATTAATAATCCTTAATAGAATTAACTATTAAGGATTGTTAACATGAGCAAAAACTGCTCACAAACCTGATTTTTCCCTAAAAATCATCGAGAAACTGACTAAGGCGACTGATTACGGGGTCAACCTCTTGAGGAGGGGTAGCAACAGTATAAGAAGTATTATTTACTACTTCTAATTGATTTGGAGACGGAATGAACGATCGATCGTTGACTATGAGCGCCAGTTGTACAACTTGTTGAGAAAGTTGCAATAGATGGTGTTCCATCGCCTCCAAACGATTAGATCCCTTGGCAAAAAAACGTTCCTCAAGTCCAGCCACTTGACGTTGCAGTTCACCGATTTGTTGTTCAATCGGTGTTGTTGCTGCTGTTTGTGGAGCAGGTTGTACAGATTCCGGTACACATAAAGATTGCCACAAGGCTTCTTTACAGAGGTCGCTGAAAGTCTTGTCTGGTTCTTTTTCCAAATAACTTTCTACTTGCGCTAACAAGCTTTCATCAGCAAGCTCTGGGTTGAACGTGACGGATTTAACTACCTTTTTTGACCATTGGAACATCAGCTTTATGCCCTAGCAGCGCGATTGGAGGATAATTGTGCCTCTCCATAAATATACTGCCCCAAAGCATTCGCCTGTCGTGAAGGTGCTGCTAAATGAGCATTAATCTTTGCTTCTTTGAGCAGACGTTGAACGTCGTCCCAGAAGAACTCACCACCCCCGCCAGTAAGAATTACATCGGTGACGCGTTCTGGCAACCAGGCTAGCACACGGCTACAGATTTCGCGTGAAAACATCTCTGTAAGGTTGGGAAGAAAATCATCTAGGTTGGTGGGCTTGCTAGCGCCTTTAGGACGGTAAAAGCGTTCACCTCTGGGTTTGTTCACAGCAGAAATCAGTGCTAGAGATTGACTATCTGCTCCCTCGATTTCGGCAGACACCAATTCATAAAACTTATTCATCCCGAAGTCTTCGCTCTTAGAAGCACCTCTGGCAAAACGGAAGTTATCTACCATCAAAAGATCGACGGTTTGATGTCCAATATCGACGATCGCCACCGATATTTTTGTAAAATCGGGACTGCCAGGATTTTTCTTCGGTTGAGCTTCAGACCACAGTAGGCTGCCGTAGCCTTCTGGCATTACCCATACCTTGCTAACGTTCAGCGATATAGATTCGCCTCGGAAGTTCAACACATGAGGGCCACCTACTTGGCTAATCAACTGTGCTTTTTCTTTTTCAAATTGCTCTAAGGAAAGAAAAGGCAGACCTAGTACAACTGAGATATCGTCTCTGAGTTTGAAGTAGCCAGCACTTGCTAACACTTTTACCAGTGCAGCCTCTACCTTAGATTGGCCGACTCCTAGATTCGCCCCAAAATCTGCTGCTAGTTGACCAACGGCATATCCATTTCCTTGATACTCCAGCCACAAATCCATTAAGGGGTCTGTCGCTCTGGCTTCAAAAACACCACCGCGGACTTGTTCTATCGACATCTGCTTGACGTTGGCAGGTACGAAGACCACGCTGCCGGGTTCACGACTCACACAAGTTTTTGTGGAAGTTCTGCCTAAATCAACACTGAGAATGGTTTTCCCGGAACCACCGACTGGCTTGCTAGTGGGAGGATTATTATTAACAGCATTGATGGGAGTCGTCGATGCTAACGGCTGCCTATTCATGGGTATAGCAGCAGTATTCATAGGGTTAGCGGCGGAAGGTTGGTCTGTCATGAAAGCTCCTAGTTCAAACTTAACTGTAAAAAGTTGTCATGCTCATCTTACAAAAATGCGAGCAACCAGAAATTCTAGGTTGCGTCAAGTGTAGCTAGAAATACGCCAAAAATTAATTCGAGCGATATCTCCGATAAGCTCATGCCTTCGCACATCTAGTATTATTTGGCATAGTGTAGGCGAATTTTGGCCAGATGTAACCCCTGCTTTTACTGCTTTCAAACCAAAAGCGTCCGTGTTTCATCTTCTAGTACGTCTTAACTGGCGCTTGAATATCCAAGAAACAAATGCTAGAACCAAACCCCCAAGTACGATTTTGGATACAGGAGCAAGGTACTTGTCCACAAGTTCATACTGACTACCCAAGGCGTATCCAGAGTATGTTAGCAAACCTACCCAAGCCGCGCTACCTACCGTTGTGTAAAACAAAAATGGTAGTAAGGGCATATTGCTGATCCCTGCGGGAACAGAAATCAAGGTGCGGATTCCTGGCACAAGGCGACCAATTAATACTGCTTTTCTACCTTGTTGGTCAAACCACTTTTTCGCCTTGGTAATATCTTTACTGGATATAGCCAGCCATTTGCCATACTTGTCAGCCCAAGCTTTCAAACGGGTTTCGCCCAAAAACTTACCTGGATAGTACCAAATAAGTGCGCCCAATACAGAACCTAAAAGTCCTGCGAAAAACACACCAATGATATTCAGCTTTGGTCCTCCTGGTTGATGTGGACTTGCTGCAAATCCAGCCAGTGGCATGATCAATTCTGAAGGAATGGGGGGAAACAGGTTCTCTAGGAACATTAGTAGGGCGATTCCCCAATGGCCAAAATAGTTAATAGTATTAGTTATCCATTCAAGCATTGAGTCAATTCCTGAAATTACTGCACTACTCTTGTTATTAAATTCAGCTTTAGCTTTTTTTAAAGATATAGGACTTATGCAAACCTACATACTGTAGGGGCAATTCATGAATTGCCCCTACCTGAAAATCTTTCTTTTCAGCTATTGTTTGCATAATTCCTCATAAAGATAATTATCCTCGCTTGCTAGAATCAAGGTAACTTAGCTGCACTAAAAGTTGGCATCCAAATTTAGAAACAGAGTAAAACAAGTGGAAGCTAGAGGTCTGTTTCATTAATTTTGAGGGTTATAAAAGTTCGTAGTTAGTAGCTCTAGTGTTTTAAATTGAGCGATTTATGCCTCACTACGAACCTCACAAAATTCATGAAACGAACCACTAGGTTTTGTTTTCTAATTTTTTAGATCCCTCTTGGTCGGTTTTTTAAAAGGACTAGGAAGGATCTAAAAATTTGATGACCTAATTTCAAAACATACTTTTGGATTTTCTTCTCAGATTGATGCAGTGGAGGGGATCGGGCAGAAAGGGAAGGTTAAGAAGAAAATTTTACTTTCTCCCCCTCATCTCCATCTGCCAATCTTCTTTTAAGCTGTCGGGGTCAATGATTGTACTCTTGGTTCCGATTGCCAGTCTAATGGATTCCAAACTCGATCTTCTAGTGCCATTTGCTCAATTAAACTTGCGAGTCTCAGAGCTTTGAGAGCTTGTTCGCCACCTACTGAGGGTTGATTGCCACCATGCACGCAGTTGACAAAATGTTCTAATTCTGCACTTAGGGGTTGAATATTGCTGGTGTAGACTTTTTCAATCACACCATCTTGTCTGTAAAGTACTTGTCGGTGGTCGGTGAGAGAATTTACCGTGGTTTGTCGGTGAATCAAAATTTCATTCTTGAGAAAATCTGCCTCAGTAAATGAATTTTTGCAATGGGCGACAATCCGACGAATTTTTCGGTGGGTGACTTTACTGGCGGTCAGGGTAGCAACAATACCATTAGCAAACCCCAAGGTGGCGGTTACATAATCTAAATAACCAGAGTCTAGGGAGCGAGTACCGCTAGCAGTCAATTTTGTGACGGGGGAAGCAGCTAGTTCTAAAAGTAGGTCGATGTCATGGATCATTAAATCCAGCACAACTGAAACATCATTTGCCCGATCTGAGTAAGGACTCATTCTGTGGGCTTCTAGCGCCAGCACTTCCTCTGTTTTCAGAACTTGGCTTAGTTCTTTAAAAGCTGGGTTGAAACGCTCAATATGACCTACTTGCAGGATACACCCAGACTCAGCTGCGGCATTTACTAAAGACTCTGCCTCAGAAATACTGGCTGCGATGGGTTTTTCAATCAAAACATGAATTCCCGCTAACAGACAGTTGATACCCACGGCATAGTGCAGACGGGTGGGAACAGCTACACAAACTGCTTCCACAAGGGGTAGCAGGTCACAGTAATCTTCAAAAAAACGCACCTTGTAATTGCTGGCAGTTTCTAATCCTCGTTCGACGTTAATATCTGCCACTCCGACCAGTTCAACATCTTTCATTGAACTCAGCACGCGAGCGTGGTGTTGTCCCATGTTACCCACTCCAATCACGCCTATGCGGATCGGTCGTGGTTGGTTGCGCTGTGTATATAGATTCGGTTCTGCCACTGACATGCTATCTTGCACTATTATTCTCTCCTCAACCACCAAATTTAGAGACGCTACGGCCGTTGGCGTTTATACTCGAAAGCCAGTTACGATCCGTCTAAAACCATCCAGATGGTAACATAGAGCCTATGTTTATGAAGAATTTCAAAGTTTGCGATCGGTTCCCGTAATCCAAATATCTTTTGTATAGATAGTTCGGGTTGGTTTTGGATTTTGCGCTTTCTACAATAAATATGTATCTTTTTATTAAGTTTAAAACATTCAGTAAGACTTAAGTGTAAATTCTCCTTGGCATTGCCTTCTGGCATCTAGTTGAGGTGTAATTTGGTGATTTGAAATCTAAAATTTGCAACTGAGATGAAAGCTGTAATTCTGTTATCTGGGGGATTGGACTCTTCCACAATTCTGTATCAAGCTAAGGCTGATGGCTGTGAATGTCATGGGATCTCCTTTGATTACCAGCAGCGACACCGAAGAGAGTTACACTCAGCCCTCAGTGTTGCTCAAAAGGCTACGATCGCAAAACATCAGGTAGTAAATTTTGATTTACGGCAATGGGGAGGTTCCGCACTTACCGATGATGCTATTGATTTACCCCAAGAGCGATCGCTGGATGAAATGTCTCAAAATATCCCTGTGACTTATGTTCCGGCTCGTAATACCATCTTTTTAAGCTTTGCTCTTGGTTACGCCGAAGCGATCGCAGCAGAGCGTGTCTATATCGGTGTCAATGTCTTAGATTACTCAGGATATCCTGACTGCCGTCCCGACTATATTCAGGCAATGCAGGAAGTTTTTCGTCTGGGAACCAAACAAGGACGTGAGGGACAGCCAATTAATATTGTTGCGCCCTTAATCAACCTGAAAAAAACCGAAATCATCCAACTGGGGAACCAATTGGGAGTTCCTTGGGAGCTAACTTGGTCTTGCTATGCCGGTGGTGATGTCGCCTGTGGTGTATGTGATTCTTGTCGCTTGCGGTTAGCAGCTTTTGCCGAATTGGGACTTGTCGATCCAGTGGTCTATGCTTCTTGAGTCAGGAGTTAAAATTCATAACTCCTACCTCTTAACTGTCAACTATTAACTCTTCTAACCGTCGAAGTTGAATTTGATGGAGGCGTGGCCCAACAATTGATACCACAGTGAATTCAAGATTTTCATAACAGAAGGTTTCACCAATGGCCGGAATTTTCTGTAACTGATATAGCAAAAAGCCTCCCAGTGTTTGATATTCTCTGGTCAGAGGCAAATTGAGATTTAAAACCTCATTGAGGTCTTCGAGGTTGATTTGTGCCTGCACCAGAAATTTCTGCTCATCTAACATCTGAATCAGTAAGTCGTCACTGCTTTCAGGAACGCTTGCGTCACCGATGATTTCGGCAATGACATCTTTGATTGTCACGAGTCCCACAATACCGCCAAATTCATTCACTACCATAACCATAGCGGGTTTCTCTTGCTGCATCATGGGCAAAAGTTCACTCAAGGGCGTGTGTTCTGGAACAAACCGGGCGGGACGCATCCAAGGTTGGATTTGTGTCTCTAAACTGAGTTTTCCGACAGCCAAAGGTTGTGCCAAATCTTTAAAATAAACAATGCCGCGAACATCGTCTAAGGATTCACCAATCACCGGATAGCGAGAGTAACCAGTAGCAGCCATTTCTTTGAGTAATGCCTGGAAGGTAGCATCTTTTGGCAGCGTGATAATACTGGTGCGGGGGATCATCACATCTTGGGCCATGACATCCCCAAACTCAAAGACATTATTGAGCAGTTCTCGCTCCGCACGCTGTAAACCAGTAGATCCCCATTCTGTAGAGATAATCAGTTGCAATTCTTCGGGAGTCACAGGTGGCCGCCAGCCTTGTCCTGTGTATTGGATACCAAAAATCCGCAATAAAAAACGAGTTGATTGGTTGAGAATCCAGATGAAGGGGCCAAAAAAACGCACGATCGCTTTTACCGAAGGCCCCAAAAACCTCGCTAGCTGTTCTGAGTACAGCATGGCTAAGGATTTGGGACATAGTTCTCCGATGACAATTTGTAAATAGGCAATCAAGAAAAAGGCGATAGGAATTGATAGGGAATGGGCGAGGAAGGTAGTCATCCCAATCGGTAAAGGCCAGGATCTTAACCAGGCATTTACCAGCACAACAATCGTACTTTCGCCAATCCATCCCAACGCCAAACTAGAAAGGGTAATGCCTAACTGGGTAGTAGATAGCAATCGGTCAATACTACGTTGTAGCATTTCGACTGCGATCGCGGGAATATCCCCAGCCTTAACTAGCTGGTGAATACGCGATCGCCGCACGCTGACCATCGAAAATTCCGCCGTCACAAAAAAGGCATTTATGGCAATCAGTAGTAGCACTGACAACAACCGCAGCGCCACATCCGTCCAAATTAAGTTAGGAAAACCAATCACCGCCAAAGCTCGTGTAAAACTCACGTCCTCCATTTAGGAGGATTGGGGATTGGGAAGAATTCAGTCCCCAATCCCCAGTCCCCAGTCCCCAGTCTTCTACCTTCCTACAGGAATATTCGAGGCCTCTAGCTTTAATTGTTGAGCAGGATAATCAGTGAGAGCAAGTGATATTTTCTTGACATCATCAAGTAAAGCTGTGGGAATGCTCACTGTACCTGAAAATACTGGCCCATTTACAGGCAATTCTGTTGGTAAACCCTCTGTACTAGCACTCAGAGTTCGTCCTTTGTCATCGGTAACATCTAAAAAACTATACAGGAAGCGCACAGAATCTTTACCTTTGTTCTGCATTTTCACTTTCAGTAGCAAATCACCACCAGAGTAGCGGGCGGATTGTACAGTCATGGTTACGCCCTGACTTTGGGCAGTAACAGGAAAGCCTGGTAAGGGTTTTTCTTCAACCACTTCTGGAGGCTTTTCCTCTGGCTTCTGCTTGCTGCTATTAGTTTCTTCGTCATCTTCCTCTAGCTTTTCTGATTTAGCAGCCTTGGTCTTACCGTCAATTCGCGCCTTGACAACTTTCAAAATCTCTTCCTCTTTTAATAGCACCAGCCCTCCTTGTTGGGAGCTATTTGCCTTATTACTGGCAAATTTGGTTGTGGGACGACCATCTGGTGTGGTCACGCCTTTAAGTGCTGAACTCCCTAGTTCAAACCCCAAAAAGGCGCTCACAGAACCTGCTCCCATCATCAGGATTAACAAAATCAAAGTAAGAAGTACAGTAGAATTTATTTTCATTGCTGATAAGCTATCACATAAGAATGCTGGTCTATTTAAGAATAGTGAAGCTTTTGACCTCAATCCTTAAAGGAACTTAATCAATATTAGTCTGTACTATTTCATGACTAAATTATGTAGTATAAAAATCTGGGCAGCTATTGTCCAGTATTCACACGTGGTAATATTTGTGTTATAGTTACGGAATTGGCTAAACTCAGTGCAATGAGGTATTTTCCTCATTCTAAAAATTAGCAAATGTTGACCTAAGAGTTAAAATAATTTACTCATAGGATAGCAACCCAAAACTCAACAAACGAGCGCCTTTGGCCGATTGGGGAGGCAGCGAACTCATAATTCGCCTTCAGGCTGGTTCGATTCCAGCAGGGCGCACTGAATCATCAAAAAACGCTAATAGAGGACATTGGGCATGGGGTATGGGCACTTGTACTGAATGTTGCTGATAGTGTTGGTTAGTAATTATTATCCCCTGCTCCCCACTTCCCTAATCCCCAATCTTACCGAGGTGGTAAAGTTTCAAACCTGAATTCAGTTCCAACTTTGAGTTTGTTGCTATTAAAACGAGGAGACATCATCAGCGATGTGTCATAAGGATTTGGTAGATCGGGGGTGCGAATATAAGGATCGTTGCCAGCTTGCTGAGTCAGGACATCATGATATAAAGTGTTAACCAACTCAGCATCGCGGGCAATTTCATTTTCTGGGAAGGAACCACCGAAACTAGAACCAGATCCTAAAAGTGAGTCTAGCTGACGCTTAAGGCTACCATTTTCGTAGAAATTGCGATCGTGACTGAAATAAGCCCGTTCAAATACATCACTCGTAGTTTCAGTTTTGGGGGTTTCTGTTTGGGCAGATGCAACTGAGGGAAAAATAATACCAGCAGCAAGCAGCACCAACAAACCACCAAAGGTTTTAAATTTTATCCGCACGTTTCTGACTCCTCAATTTTCGTTTTTGGCGAATCTTAATTTATGCTTAAGTTCAGAACTCTGATGAGTTCAACCTTTGGTGTAGCACAACTTTTAATGTTTTGTAATGACGTATCCTACTGAAACTCTTACCCACTCAGATATTTGGGCAACCACTCTTGATTTGACAACTTTGCGCCACAAGCTACTAGATTTATTTTCTCAACGGGCTTATCAAGAGGGTGATTTTGTTCTCGCTTCTGGGCTACGTAGTTCTTATTATGTCAATAAGATGCAGGTAACACTCCACCCCCAAGGAGCTTTAGCTGTTGGACGATTGTTGTTTCCTTTACTACCTGTAGATACTCAGGCTGTAGCAGGTTTAACGATGGGGGCTGACCCAATGGTGACAGCAGTGAGTATAGTTTCTGTTTATGAAAACCGTCCGATACCAGCACTAATTATTCGCAAGGAAGCCAAGGGTTATGGGACGAGAGCTTATATTGAAGGCCCCAGTTTACCAGAGGGTGCAAAAGTAGTTGTTTTGGAAGATGTGGTGACAACTGGGCAATCTGCTCTGAAAGCGGTTGAGCGTCTTAAGGATGCGGGTTATACAGTCAATCAAATAATTTCACTGGTAGATCGGCAACAAGGGGGAGGTAAGTTGTACCAGTCGGCTGGGTTGAAGTTTGAAACTTTGTTTTCGATTCAGGAAGTTCAGGAACGCTACCGACAACTTGCGAATTTATGAATATCTAAAATATACGATTTAGTTAGAGACTAAAACATATACTCGTGTAATCCAGAGCCAAAAACCCCCGCAATGCGGGGGTTTTGCGTGAAAGCCAGCAGCGGGATTTGAACTCGCGACCTTCCGATTACAAGTCGGATGCACTACCACTGTGCTATGCTGGCAAATTTTGCGTTTCCTTTCAAATAGCAACCACAATTTCTTATTGTACCATAATCAATTTATTTGTCTAGCTGTAATTCCTAAAAAATATCTCCCTCTTCAGAAATAAGGTTAAAAGACAGATTAGAGATTTGCGCCTAGACAGTTTAGTTAGTGTTGCAATTGTGATGAAACACAAACAAATCAGCGATCGCAATCACTTCAAAAGCTAACTAAAATCTTAGGCTGGACGCAAAAATATCTCCTCAATTCTCAAACTGTATTTTCTTAGCACGGCTGAATAAAGGAACGGAAATATATAATTATTTTTTACAGTTTATAAGCATGGCAGCATTGCTCGGACGAGATTTATTAAGTCTAGCGGACATCAGTTCGACGGAAGTTCAAGAACTTCTGGAATTGGCAACTCAACTTAAATCGCAACAGTTGAAGTTGCAGTGTAATAAGGTTTTGGGGTTGTTGTTCTCCAAAGCTTCAACTCGCACGCGGGTAAGTTTTACTGTGGCGATGTACCAACTGGGTGGACAGGTAATCGATCTCAACCCCAATGTCACTCAAGTTAGTCGCGGGGAACCTTTACAGGATACGGCGCGGGTATTGGATCGATATCTGGATATTTTGGCAATTCGCACTTTTGCCCAGCAAGATTTGGAAACTTTTGCTGAATACGCCAAAATTCCAGTGATTAATGCGCTTACCGATGCAGAACATCCTTGTCAGGTATTGGCGGATTTATTGACGGTTCAAGAAAGCTTTAACACCCTTGCTGGGTTAACTTTAACCTACGTGGGTGATGGGAATAATATGGCTAATTCTCTGATGTTGGGTTGTGCATTGGTGGGAATGAATGTCAGAATTGCTACCCCTAACGGATATGAGCCAGATTCTCAGATTGTAGAGCAAGCAAGAGCGATCGCTAATAACAAAACGGAAGTCCTCGTCACTCACGATCCAGAATTAGCAGCTAAAGGTTCTGCTGTACTTTATACTGATGTTTGGGCGAGTATGGGACAAGAGGCCGAAGCAGACAACCGGATGCCAATTTTCCAGCCTTACCAAATTTCGGAACAGCTATTAAGCCTTGCCGATCCAGAGGCAATTGTTTTACACTGCTTACCAGCCCATCGCGGTGAAGAAATTACCGAAGCAGTTATTGAAGGTTCCCAATCAAAAGTTTGGGAACAGGCAGAAAATCGCCTCCACGCGCAAAAAGCTTTGCTTGCGAGTATTTTAGGGGCGGAATGAAAGAAGAGAGACGCGATTCATCGCGTCTGTACAAGAATTTGGAGTAGAGACGCGATTCATCGCATCTCTACAGGAGTTAGGAGTCAAAATAGCTAGTGTGCAATTGGCTCCTAACTACTTGCTGGTAAAAAATCCGAAATAAATGGGTAAAAGAAAAGAGAATATTCTTACTTTTCCCTTTGATATTTTTACTTTTCTCTTGTTATGGGGAGTTTTTTGTAGTACTAATGTTCTAGAGACATTAATAATTACTTCCCACAAATTTATGGAACGTCTAACGGAAGCTCAACAAGAACTTTACGAATGGTTAGCAGAATATATCAGAACGCACCAGCATTCGCCTTCAATTCGGCAAATGATGCAAGCAATGAACTTGAAGTCACCAGCACCAATTCAAAGTCGTTTAGAACATTTACGCACTAAAAGATATATAGAATGGACTGAAGGACAAGCGCGAACGATTCGGATTTTGCGTCCTGTTAAACAAGGTGTACCAATTTTGGGCACGATCGCTGCTGGTGGTTTAATAGAACCGTTTACTGATGCTGTAGATCATTTAGACTTTTCTAATTTCGATTTACCTCCCCAAACCTACGCTTTGCGCGTAGCTGGCGATAGCATGATTGAAGATTTAATTACTGATGGCGATGTGGTATTTCTACGTCCAGTAGCAGAACCAAATCATTTAAAAAATGGCACCATCGTCGCCGCCAGAGTTGATGGATTTGGTACAACTTTAAAACGTTTTTATCGCCAAGGCGATCGCGTTACCCTTAAACCAGCAAATCCTAAGTACAATCCCATTGAAGTCAGTGCTATGCAAGTACAGGTGCAAGGTTCTCTCATTGGTGTTTGGCGTGGTTACAACTGATTAATGGGGAGTGGGGAGTGGGGAGTGGGGAATGGGGATTGGGAAAGATAAGTACCAATGACCAATGACCAATGACTAATGACTAAATGAATATGTACCTGACGAAAAATTCAGTGCAGCAACTGCCCACTTTCCGGTTGAAATTACCATTTACAAGGGAAAGTAAGGGCAGTTATCACACGCAACCATTACCAGGATGCCCAAGAATGCCTCCGTCTCTGCAATTACGGCAATATCAGCGCCAAGCGATCGCTAGCTGGTTTACTAACAATGGCAGAGGGACGCTGAAAATGGCTACTGGTAGTGGTAAAACGATTACTGCATTAGCGATCGCTTGTGAATTATATCAGCAGATTAATTTACAAGTTTTGGTGGTGGTGTGTCCCTACCGCCATCTTGTCACCCAATGGGCGCGAGAATGTGAAAAATTTAATTTGCAACCCATTTTAGCTTTTGAGAATTTACGCACTTGGCAAAGTCAACTTTCTGGGCAAATTTATAATCTGCGTTCTGGTTCTCAACGGTTTGTGACTGTCATTACTACGAACTCCACTTTAATTGGAGATGGATTTCAGTCTCAACTCAAATATTTTCCTGCCAAAACTTTAATTATTGGGGATGAGGCGCATAATTTAGGCGCACCCAAGTTAGAAGAAAGTTTACCGCGCAGTGTTGGGTTGAGACTGGCTTTATCTGCCACACCAGAGAGGTATTTTGATGATTTTGGTACGCAATCTTTATTTGATTATTTTGGCCCAGTTCTCCAGCCAGAGTTTACTTTGAGGGATGCGATCGCTCAAGGTGCTTTGGTACATTATCTGTATTATCCGGTGCTGGTGGAGTTAACTGAAGCAGAAAGTATTGCCTATTTAAAGTTAACTAAAAGAATTGGGCGATCGCTACTATATAGAGAACGAGAAAATGGCGGAAACTTTGAAGACAATGAAGATTTAAAACCGTTATTGATGCAAAGAGCAAGGTTAATTGGTGCGGCGGAAAATAAATTAAATGCTTTACGGGATTTAATGATAACTCGCCGTGAAACTACTCACACTCTTTTTTATTGTAGTGATGGTTCGCAAGATGCAGGACAACGTTCGTCGCTACGTCAACTCAAAGCTGTTGCTAAAATTCTCGGAGTGGATTTAGGGTATAAAGTTAGTACTTATACGGCTCAAACAACTTTACAAGAAAGGGAAATCTTACGGCATCAATTTGAAAGTGGAGAGTTGCAAGGTTTAGTGGCAATTCGTTGTTTAGATGAAGGTGTCGATATTCCGGCAATTAAAACTGCGGTGATTTTATCCAGTTCTGGTAATCCGCGTCAGTTTATCCAGCGACGGGGGCGAGTTTTACGTCCTCACCCCGGTAAGGAACGCGCGACAATATTTGACATGATTGTTTTGCCACCAGATTTAGATAGAGAAACTATCGAAGTTGAGCGTAATTTGTTGAAAAAGGAATTACGGCGCTTTGTGGAGTTTGCTGATTTGGCTGATAATGCTGGAGAAGCAAGAATGAAGTTACTTGATTTACAAAAACGATATGGTTTATTAGATATTTGATGATGAACTATATAATAAGTAGTCAGACAGAATTAATTACACAAAGTCATTGCGAACGAAGTGAAGCAATCCCAGCCCTTGCGATTGCTTCACTTCGTTCGCAATGACTGTAACTATTTCTTTCCAAGTACTTAGTTGTATTATTTTGTAAAATTTTTCGAGTTTTGAAAAAAGAAGCATTAAATATGAAATAATAAAATTATTAGTTTGATTATAATGGGATATAAGCGACTTTAAAAATTTCACTTATATCCCATTATTATCTAGATTGTTAATATTAATAATAGCAGAAGACAATTCAAGAATAAAGTATTTTTTCTAATAAAATTATAAATTTGAAAAAATAGTTTTTGCAAAATTAAAAATAACGCAAACAGTGGCTTTACTGAGGCTGTTCCAGCACTAGATAAAGTTAAAATATAGAAAAAGTATATTTCAAAACTCAATATGTCACAAGAGGCGAATATTGATGATGTGCAAGAGCCAATAACCAGCGCTCCGCCTGAGGTACGGCGAATTATTGAGCGGGTATGGAAGGAGGAAAAAGGTAGGCTAGATAAGAAAAGTAACAGCCATATAAATGAGAATATTTTGAAAATTATCAAGGAAGAGGTGCGATGAAGCTAACTTCAATCAAGCTATGCAACTTTCGCTCCTTTTATGGTACAACGCCAGAGATGCTTCTAGCTGGTGGAGATGTTCACAACACAACGATTATTTATGGGAATAATGGCTCTGGAAAAACTAGTTTACTAAATGCCTTTACTTGGGTATTATATGAGAAATTTAGTGCAGCCTTTGCATCGATAGAACAGCTAATTAATAAAAGAGCGATCGCCGAAACTCCAAAAGGTCAAGCTGTAGAATGTTGGGTAGAAATTGGCTGGGAACACGAAGGTAAACGCTATCGAGTTAAACGCCTCTGTCGGGGTTATAAAAACGAAGGTGATTTTGATGCTGGCAAAACTCAATTATCTATATGGGTTGGCGATGACGATGGCAAATGGAAGATCCAAGAGCAGCAACTAGAAGATATAATTAATCAAATTCTACCCGCCACTTTACATCAATATTTTTTCTTTGACGGCGAACGAATTGAACAAATAGTCCGTTCTGATAAAAAAGCGGAAATTGCCGAAGCTATAAAAATTTTCTTGGGTGTGGAGGTAATCGACCGTTCTATAAAACATTTGAGAGAGGCTAAAAAAACTCTAGAAAATGACTTAAAAGCCATTGGCAATTCCCAAACTAAACAACTATTAAGACAGCAAGAAAAGATAGAGCTAGAACGGGAACGTATTAGCAAACGACAAACGGAAATTAGAGAAGAGTTAGAATATCAACAAACTTTTAAAAAAGAAACAAGTAACCGTTTGCGAGAACTGAGCGCTGCGAAGGAATTGCAAGAAAGATGTCAGAATTTAGAATCGCAGAAAGCGGCGAATCAAGAAGAATATAAAAAAGCGAAAGAAGCGCTAAAAAAAGTTATTTCTGCACGAGGTTATACCGTTTTCTTGTCAGAAACTACAGCCCAGTTTCGAGGAATTATCAATGATTTAAAACAGCGAGGCGAGTTAACATCAGGAATTTCGCGGGAATTTGTCAGTGATTTACTCAATTCTCAACGCTGTATTTGTGGTGCAGAATTACAGGAGGGTAATCATTCTCATACTCATGTGAGTACCTGGTTAAATAAAGCAGGTTCTTCGGCGGTAGAAGAAACTGCAATTCGGATGATAGCTCAAGTAGATGAAATTGATAAACAAGCCATCGGATTTTGGGAAGAAGTTGATAGAGAACAAACTAGGATTAATCAGTTAAGACAAAACATATCTCAAATTGAAGGCGATTTAGACAATATTCAAGAACGGTTGCGAAAAGATGCTAATGAAGAAATTAGCAGTTTGCAAAAACGGTTAGACGAGATTGAAAGTAAAATTGATGAATTAAATCGAGAACAAGGTGCAAATCAGCAGCAAATTGCTCAACTTACAACTGAAATTGAAGGTTTAAACAAACAAATTGCTAAACAAAAACTGAATGAAGATAACCAAACTTTAGCACAGCGACGAATTAATGCCACTCAAGATGCAATCGAAAGATTAACAGAAGTTAAAAATCGTCAAGAACAACAATTTCGCCTGCAACTTGAAAAACGAGTACAAGAGATATTCACAGAAATTTCTGTAACTCCATACATTCCTAAAATTAGCGATAAATATGAACTGACATTAGTAGAAAATACCACAGGTATAGAAGCACTAGTTGCAGCATCCACCGGTCAGAATCAAATTCTCAGTTTATCCTTTATTGCCAGTATTATTGACAAAGTACGGGAATGGAGTAAGAAACGGAAAATGATGATGATTCCCGATAGTAGCACTTTCCCAATTGTCATGGATTCGCCGTTTGGTAGTTTGGATGAAAGTTCGCGGCGACACATTGCTAAGACAATTCCCCAATTAGCGAATCAGTTGATAGTTTTAGTTACTAAGACTCAGTGGCGGGGTGAAGTAGAAGCAGAAATGACACACAGAATCGGTAGAGAATATGTGCTGACGTATTATTCATCTAAGCCGGATTGCGAACAAGATTATATTGAATTGGGTGGGGAAAGATATCCTTTGGTGAAACAAAGTCCGAATGAGTATGAATATACTGAAATTATCGCAGTTGAACGTAATGTTTAAAGGATAAAGTTATGGTTGCGAGTCCAGATGGAAATTATATGTCTCCCCAAGAATATCTGGAATGGGAAGAACACCAAGATATTAAATACGAATATATCAATGGTGAAGTCTTTGCCATGACTGGGGGTACTATTCCTCATACTAGTATTGCCCTAAACTTAGCTTCGGCGTTAAAAAGTCACCTTCGAGGAAGTTCCTGTCGGGCTTTTATGGCAGATGCAAAAGTAGGAGTGACTGAGAACGGGCCGTTTCACTACCCGGATGTTGTGGTGAGTTGTGATGAAAGAGATAGACAAGCTATTAAATTTCTTCAGTATCCTTGTTTAATTGTCGAGGTTCTTTCTCCTAGTACGGAAGCTTACGACAGGGGCAAAAAATTTATGCAGTATCGGCGTATTCAGACGGGAGCATCCCATTTTTGCAAAAACATTAGATAGCAAGTTGACCATTGAGGTAGGCACAGCGAAGTTGTAGTATGGACGGCACATTGGCAGGATTCCACTGAGCACCAGAAAGTTTCAACCTCAGA